>NZ_JBWKEQ010000036.1:65431-91272 GCF_056435365.1 Kitasatospora sp. NPDC043949
ACGCCCGGGGTGGGGAGACCCCCCCCCCCCCCCCCCCACCCCCCCACCCCCCCCCCCCCCCCCCCCCCCCCCCCCCCCCCCCCGCCGTTCCGACGGGTGCGGATCAGCCGCAGAACACCGGTGTGGCGTGCGCCGGATCCAGGGCGTTGGTCACCAGGTGCAGCGCCGTCGGCGAGAACGCGATCGCCACGTGCTCGGCGAGCGTGATCGGGCAGTGGTTCTGCAGCACCTCGTTGTCGACGGCCGGGCCGGTCAGGAACTGGGTCCGCCACGGGGTGACGACCTCGTCGTACACGGTCGAGATCACCGTGTAGGTCACGCCCGGCACGGTGTCCGAACGGGAGGCCATCGTGCGGTTGAAGTCGGAGCCCACCGCCTGGTCGCGGCAGGCCTGGCAGACGGTGTAGACCAGGTCCGCGACGCCGGGGAAGTACGGCACGAGCTTGGTGATCCCGTCGAGCGTCGTGCCGTGGTTGGACGGCGCCAGGCCGACCAGCCGGCCGACCTTCGCGGCGCCGCCGAGGAACTTCAGGTAGTAGTTCGGCAGCATGCCGCCCTGCGAGTGCCCGACGATGTCGACCTTGGCCGCGCCGGTCGCCTTCAGCACCAGGTCGACGAACCGCCCGAGTTGGGCGGCCGACTCGGGCACCGGGCCCAGGCCGCCGATCGGCAGCAGCAGGCCGCTGCCGCTGGAGGTGACGCCCGGGATGGTGCCGTAGTCGAGCGCGAAGACGCAGTACCCGAGGCCCTTCAGCAGCGGGGAGAGGGCGAGCCAGTTCTCGTAGCGGTTGGCGAAGGTGCCGTGCACGAGGACCACCGGATCGGGGTGCGCGGCGCTCGGGCGGCAGTTCCAGTCGTTGGCGCCGGGCGGCGAGGCCACCGAGTCACCGTCGGGCGGCAGTTCGGCGGAGGCGGCGGCGGGGGTGATGGAGCGGGCGGCGGCGGGCGCGACGGAGGGGGACGTCGCGGCGCTCGCCGGGGCGGCCGACGCGCCGGCCAGCAGCGCGCCCGCCAGGACGGTAGCGCCGATGGCCCCGCCGAGCCTGCGGCGCACGGGAGTTGCGGAGAAGCGGAGAAGTGGGGTTCTCAACTGTTGCCTCCACGGCGGAAGTTTGTTACCAACAGGTAACCCGAGTGGCTCCATCATGCGGTCGCCCCTCCGGCCCGGCCCTTGGGCGTTCCCCAGACCTGGACGGTGTTCTCTGTGACCGGTCACAACGCACCCGCCGCCTCGCCCGGCCGCTCACCCGACGCCACACCCCGCTGCGAGCCGCACTCCGCGCCCACCGCCACCCCCGGCCGCATGCCCGACCGCACACCCGTCCGCGCGCCCGACCACACCGCCGACCGGATGCCCGGCTGGCGCGTCCCGGTGATCGGCGGCCGGCCCGCCGACCAGCGACTCCTGGGCGGTGTAGGCGAGTTGGCCGAGAGCGTGGTCGCCGCACTGCTGGACCGCGTGCCCGTGTACCACCGCCTGCCCCGCGAACAGCTCACCGGCGAACTCACCCGCGACACCGAGCGCCGGATCCGCGCCCTGGCCCACGCCGTCCGCACCGGACTCCCCACCCCCGACGAGGAGTTCGCCGCCGTCCGGGAGGCCGCCGCCCGCCGCGCCGAGGAGGGCCTGCCGCTGGACGCCGTCCTGCTCGCCCACCATCTCGGGCTGGAGGTCTGCTGGGAGTTCGTCACCCGGCACGCCCGCGACGGCGACGCCGCCGACCTGCTCGTCCTCAACCGGCTGCTGCTCGACCAGCTCCGCCAGGCCACCACCGCCGCCGGCGCCGGCTACCTCGACGAACGCCGCCCGGCCGGCGACCGGCACGCAGCCGCCCGGCAGTCGCTGCTCACCGCGCTGCTCGCCGGCGCCCCGGCGGACGAGGCCGCCGCCCGGGCCGGACTCCGACTACCGCCCCGGTACGCCGTCCTGTGCCTGTCCGTCGCCGACCACCCCGACGAGCACGCCCCCGGCGTCGACCCGGGCATCGCCGGCCGCCGCAAGCTCCGCCGGCTCATCGCCGAACTCGACCACCGGACGCGGCAGTCGGCGATCACCGCGCTCACCCCCTCGGGCGGCCTCGCACTCGTCCCGCTCGGCTCGCCCCCGGAGGCCCGGCCGGAGCGAGCGCCCGGGCGACCCGGCACGCCCGCCGAGCTCCCGTGGCAGCACCTGGCCGCCACCGTCGCAGCGGCCGCCCGGGCCGGGGGCGTCCCCGTCCTGGCCGCAGCGGCGGCCGCCGCACCTGGCGAAGTGCCGAGCGCGGCCGCGCTCGCGTACGAAGTCCTGGACGTGGCCCGCGCGTTCGACCGTCCACCCGGCCTGTACCGGCTCGACGACGTCCTGCTCGAATACCAGCTCACCCGCCCCAGCCAGGCCCGCCCCCGGCTCGCCGCACTGCTCGAACCGCTCGCCGACGGCGGCGAGTTGCTCACCACCCTGCGCACCCACCTGGCCGGCGGGCTCAACCGGCGACACACCGCGGGCGCCCTGCACCTGCACCCGAACACCGTCGACTACCGGCTGCGCCGGATCGCCGCCCTCACCGGCCTCGACCCCGCCCGCCCCGCCGACGTCCTGCGGATCACCGCCGCCATCGCCGCCCGAGCCGCCGAACAGGCCCCCGCAGTCCGCTAGGGCGTGTCCGGCCGACGACACCCGCGCCACCGGGACGGCGGCGCGGGTGCATCAGTCCCGCTCCCCCGGCAACCGCAGGTCCCACCCCACCAGGGCCCGCAGTTGCTCCGCCGTCACGCCGTCCGGCACCGGCTGGGGCGCGTCGTGGCGCAGCGGCGGCTGCCAGCCCTCCTCGGCCGTCCACCGGCGGACCACCTTGGCCGGCGCTCCGGCCACCACGCTGTGGTCGGGCACCTCGCCGCGCACCACCGCGCCCGCCGCGACCACCACGTTGCGGCCGATCCGGGCCCCCGGCAGGATCACCGCGCCGGTGCCGATCCAGCTCCCGGCGCCGATCTCCACCGGTTCGTTGCGCGGCCACTGCTTGCCGATCGGCAGGTCGGTGGACCGGTACTCGTGAGCCTGGTCGGAGATGTAGACGCCGGGCCCGGTCCACACGTCGTCGCCGAGGACGATCGACTGGTGGCCCACGATGTGGCTGTCCCGGCCGATCACGCAGCCGCCGCCGATCCGCACGATCGGCTCGGGCCCGAGGTCGAGGCCGGGCAGGAAACCGGCGCTGATGGTGACCCGCTCGCCGATGATCGAGAACGGCCCGATGGTGATCCACTGCTCGTTGAAGACCGCGCCGAGCGGGAACGCCAGTGTCGTACCGTCGCCCAACTCGCCGAACCGGTACGGGCCCGGGCTCTGCCGGGTGACCGCGCCGGTCCGCTGTACCCAGCGCCAGCCCCGGTGGACGAGGCGGCCGGCGGCACGGCGGCCACCGGCTCGGACCGCGGAGAGCAGCGAACGGGTTATCGGCATGAGCTCACGTTACCGGCCCGTAGGGTCCGACCGGCGGCCGGGCGGTCAACATCACACCGGTCCCGCACCCGCCCTGGCCTGCGGCCTCCCACGGCCAGGCCTGGCCCTCCGCCCGGGCGGGTCCGAAAACCGCGACCGACGCCGGGCTCCGGTGCCACACTCCCTCCCATGGAGATCACCGAACACATTGACGCCCTGCGCCGCGAGGGCACCCTGCTCGCCGAGGCCGCCGCCCGGACCGACCTCGCCGCCCCCGTACCGACCTGCCCGGACTGGAACCTGAACGACCTGCTGAGGCACGTCGGGAACGTCCACCGCTGGGCCGCCGCCTACCCCTCCCAGGGCCTGCGCGCGCCCCTCGACGAGGACGGCAGCCGGGCCGTGATCGGGCCGGCGCCGTCCGACGCGGCACTGCTGGACTGGTTCCGCGAAGGCCACGCCGCCCTGGTGGACACGCTCACCCGGGCCCCGGCCGACGTCGAGTGCTGGAGCTTCCTGCCGTCGCCCAGCCCGCTCGGGTTCTGGGCCCGCCGCCAGGCGCACGAGACCGCCGTCCACCGCGCCGACGCCGACGCGGCGGCCGGCACCGAGGGCCCCCGGGTGGACACCGCCCTCGCCCTCGACGGCATCGACGAACTGCTGAGCGGCTTCGTGGCCAGCAGCCGCTCCCGGCTGCGCAGCGAACGGACCCGCACCATCGGGGTCCGGACCACCGACGGCCCCGGCTCCTGGCAGCTGACCATCACCCAGGAGCCGCCGGCCGTCGGCACGGGCGGCGCCGCCGAACCGGCCGACCTCACCCTCACCGGCCCCGCCCACGACCTGTACCTGCTGCTGTGGAACCGGCTCCCGGTCGGACCCGCGCAGGTCGAACTCGACGGCGACGAGGCGCTGCTCGAACTCTGGCGGACCAGCGCGGTCATCGGCTGAGGCCGCGCCGCACGTAGCTCGCGGCGCGCCGCGCGCTGGGAGCGGCCCGGGGTGGAGTGGCCAGGGGTGCGCAGTGGCCCGGGGTGGAGTGGCCTGGGGTGGAGTGGCCAGGGGTGGAGTGGCCCAGGGTGGAGTGGCCCGGGGTCAGCGCACCCAGCGCGCGGGCCGCTTCTCCAGGAACGCCCGCATCCCCTCCTGCGCCTCCGCCGACCCGAACAGCCGCGCCGACAGCTCCACCAGCCCCTCCGCGTCCCGCTCGAAGGACCGCACCACCTCGGCGTTGGCCAGCCGCTTGGACTCCGCCAGCCCCTGCGGGGAGCCCTGGCGCAGCGCGTCCAGCAGGCCCTTCAACGCGACCCCGGTGTCCTCGGCGGACTCGGTGGCGCGGGTGATCAGGCCGATCCGGGCGGCCTCGGCGGCGTCGAAGACCTCGCCGGTGAGGTAGTAGCGGGAGGCGGCGCGCGGGTCCAGCTTGGGGCGCAGCGGCAGCGAGATCACGGCGGGCGCGAGGCCGAGCCGGACCTCGGTGAACGCGAAGGTCGCGGCCGGCCCGGCGAGGGCGAGGTCCGCCGCGCCGATCAGGCCGAGGCCGCCGGCCCGGGCGTGCCCGTCGATCACGGCGATCACCGGCTTGGTGCAGTCGACGATCGCCCGCTGCAGCTCGACCAGGCCGCGCGGGCCGACCGTCGGGTCCGCGCCGGTCGCCTCGGACAGGTCCGCACCCGCGCAGAACACCTTGCCGGTGTGCCCGAGCACCACGGCCCGGACCTCCGGGTCGGCCGCGGCGACCGCCAGACCGGCGTGCAGTTCGGCCATCAGCCGGGTGGAGAGTGCGTTGCGGTTGTGCGGCGAGTCGAGGGTGATCGTGGTGACGGCGTCGGCGGTGGTGACGCGGACGAGGGGCTCTGCGCTGGTCATCGGCGGGGCCTGCCTTCCGGCTGAGGGTGGGTCGGACTGCGGTGCCGCCCGGGTGCCCGGGCCGCGCCCGGACGACTCTGGCACGCCCACCCGCCCCTCGGCCAGAGCCAATCCTGCCCGAGGTGCCGATCGGGATCGAGGCCCTCGCGCCCGTCCGGGAGCGGCCGCGTCACCGGCCCTCGGCGTACCCTCCCCGTCGCCCGGCCCACCGGACGACGGGGCCCATCGCCAGGCCCGCCGCCGCCAGTACCGCGCCCAGGACGACCCAACCGGCCGGACCGAACCCGATCACGGCGGTGCTGACCAACGCCGGACCGGCCATCATCGCCGCCGCCGAACCCGCGTTGTACACGCCCTGATAGGCGCCGTGGTCACGCTCCCCCGCGAGGTCGTAGCTGAGCGCCCAGCCGCCGGCCTGGCCGAACACCTCGCCCAGCGACTGCAACGCGATGCCGCCGAGCACCACCACGGCGGCGACGATCGCGGGCAGGCCGTGCGCGAGGCCGATGACCAGGCACGAGGCGGCGAGCAGCAGCCCCCCGCGGCCGCAGAGCCGGGCGGCCGTCGACCGGTCCTCCGTCCCCCGGGTGGCCCGCACCTGGAGGGCGATCACCAGCAGGGTGTTGACGATCAGGGTGCCCGCGACGGTGATCCGGGGCGCCTCGGTGTCATGGATGATCCACAGCGGCACGCCGACCTCCAGGACGGCGAACTGCAGGGCGAGGACCGCGTTCAGCACCGTCACGACCAGGAACGGGCCGTCCCGCAGCGCCGGATTGCGCCGCTTGCCCCGCCCGGCACCGTCGGCCTCCGGTCCCACGGGCAGCGCGACCGGGGCCGCATGCGCGAGGACGGGGAGACGGTGGAACAGCACGGCGACGACCACGAAGGAGGCGGCGTCGGCCAGAATCGCCGTCAGATAGGCCGGCCTGGTGTCCACCTGGAGCGCGATCGCGCCGACGACCGTACCCAGGCAGAGGCCCACGTTGGTCACCACCCGCAGGTAGGCCCGGCCCGCCACCCGGCGGTCGGGCGGCAGCACCTCGGCGTAGAGCGCGTTCCGTACGGCTGCGGAGCCACGGTCGACGGCCGCGACCCCGCAGGCCAGCACCACGAAGGCCGGATAGCTGTGCGCGAGCGTGTACCCGGCGGTGCCGACCGCCTGCGCCGCGACCAGCACGACCAGCACCGGCCGGGCGCCCCAACGGTCGGCGGCCCGCCCGGCCGGCACGCTCGCGACGACCCCGCACAGGCCGGCGGCGGTCAGCCCGAGCCCCAGCTGGGCGGCGCTCAGACCGAGCACCCGGGTGAAGAACAGCACCGCGACGGACAGGGACAGGCCGCTGCCCATCGTGTTGACCAGGGTGAGCCCGGCCAGCCGCCGGACCATCGGGTCGGGGTGCAGCCGCCGTCGCACGGCGCTGACGAGCCCGCCGCCGGCCTGCGGGCCTGCGGGGCCTCCTGGGTCCGCGACGTCTCCGGGGTCTGCGGTCGTTGCGGCGTTTCCGGTCGTTGCGGTGTCTGCGATCGTTGCGGTGGTTGCGGTGGTTGCGGTGCTTGCGGTGCTTGCCGTGATGGCGGCGCCTCCGGGCATGGCGGGGTCGGGTCCGGACGTCTCCGCCGGCGAGGTGGTGGTCATGTGCTGATCACACCGCCTGGCGGCCCGGGTCCGGTACTCCTTTAGGCTCTGGCTAAAACCACGCGCCCCACGCGCCCCAGCCCCGGCGCCCACGCGCCGCGTCGCAGGAGACCGCCCCCGTGCACCGCTTCACGCTCGGCCTGGCCGACCTCGCCACCACCTGGTTCGCCGTCTCCCCGATCCAGGAGGCCTCGCTCAGCCTGCGCATGTGGACCCACCCCGGCGTCTACCAGCTCCAGACCCCGGCCTTCGAACGGCTCCGGCCCGCCTTCGAACGGCTGGACTCCACGCTGCTGCTGTCACTCATCGCCGGGAACCGCTGGATCCCCGACTTCCTGACGCCCCGCCCGGCCTCGCCCGCCGCCGACTTCCGCACCGAGCTGGCCACCGTCCGCGCGCTGCCGCCGGAGCAGCTGCGCCCCGAACTGGAGCAGGTCTTCCTGCCGCACGGGCGGCCCCTGCCCGCCGCGCTCGCCGCCGGACTGGCCGACCCGGCACGGCTGTTGCAGCGGATCGCCGATGCGCTGGAGGAGTACTGGGAGGTCTGCCTCGCGCCGTCCTGGTGGCCGCAGGCCCGTGCGGTCCTGGACGCCGACCTGGTCTACCGGGCCCGGCTGCTCTCCCGGCACGGCGCGGCGGCGCTCTTCGCCGACCTGGACCACCGGCTGCACTGGGAGGACGGCGTCCTGTCGATCAACCGCCGGTGGACGGACTGGGACGCGGAGACCGCCGTGGACGGCCGCGGCCTCGTCCTCATCCCGACCTTCTTCGCCCGCGGCGCGATCACGATGATCAGCAACGAGCGTGCGCCGCAGATCAGTTACCCGGCGCGCGGCCAGGCGGGCATGGCCGGCCCGGGGACGCCGGTGCCGCCGCGCGCCCTGGAGGCGCTGGTCGGCGCGCCGAAGGCCCGGCTGCTGGCCCTGCTCGCCGAACCCGCCTCCACCACCGACCTCGCCTACCGGCTGGGCGTCACCCCCGGCGCGGTCAGCCAGCACCTGTCCGTCCTCGCCGCCACCGGCCTGGTCACCCGGGCCCGGCACGGCCGCTCGGTGCTGTACCTGCGCAGCCCGCTCGGGGACGAGCTGACGGGGGCGAACAGGTGACGGAGTTCGCCCTCGTCTTCCCCCCGACCGGCCCGCACCACGGCGGCTGGTCCCCCAACTCCCCAGTGGTACAGACCTGTTGACGCATTGGTCCAGTCCTCCTACAGTGCCCATGCCCCGTCTCCCCACGGCGCGGGCACCCATCGCACACGCACCAAGCACCGCGGTTCTACGTCACCCTGTCCAACCCCCACAGCCACAGGGAGAACCATGTCCGCTCGATCCCGGGCCAGGCGCCCGCGCGTGCGCAGCAGACTGCTGGCACTGCTCTCCGTCCTGGTCCTGCCCCTCGCCGCGCTCACCGCGCTGGCCGCCCCGGCGAACGCCGCCGGAAAACTCACCGCCTCCTTCACCACCGCCGACAACGGCTCCTGGTGGCAGGGCACCTACATCGTCCACAACGACAACGCCACCGCCGTGACCGGCTGGACCCTGGAGTTCGACCTGCCGGCCGGCGTCACCATCGGCAACAGCTACAACGGCACCGCCACCGTCAACGGCCGGCACGTCACCGCGACCAACGCGTTCTACAACGCCACCGTCAACGCCCACAGCACCACCGAGCCGTACAGCTTCTGGTTCGTCGGCAACGGCCCGGTCGCCACCCCCACCAACTGCCGCATCAACGGCGACAAGTGCGACGGCACCGCCGACGTCCCACCGTCCGCGCCGGGCACCCCGGCGGTCACCGAGTCCACCGCGCACACGCTCGCCCTGACCTGGCCGGTCGCCACCGGCGGGGACTTCCCGGTGGCCTCCTACGACGTGCTCAACGGCGCCGTCGTGGTCGGCTCCAGCACCACCACCAGCGCCCTGCTCACCGGGCTCACCCCGGCCACCACCTACACGCTGTCCGTCCGGGCCAAGGACAGCCGCGGCAACACCGGACCGCTCAGCGCGCCCGTCACCGCCGCCACCTTCGACCCGTCGACCGACCCGGTCCCGCCCACCGCGCCGACCAACCTCCGGACCACGGCGATCAGTTCGTCGGACGTCACGCTCGCGTGGAACGCCGCGACCGACAACGTCCGGGTCGCCGCGTACGACGTCTACCAGGGCGGCACGCTGGTGGCGACGGTCAGCGGCAGCACCCTGACCGCGACGGTCGGCAGCCTGTCCCCGTCCACCACCTACACGTTCACCGTGAAGGCCCGCGACCCCGCCGACAACGCCTCTCCCGCCTCCGCCCCGCTCACCGCCACCACCTCGGACCTGGTCGGCGCCGGAAAGTACGCCCGGGTCGGCTACTTCGTCCAGTGGGGCATCTACGGCCGCCAGTACTTCGTCAAGAACCTCGACACCTCCGGCAGCGCGGCCAAGCTCGACGTCGTCAACTACGCCTTCGAGAACATCGATCCGGTCAACCTGACCTGTCTGGCGGGCGTCACCAAGGGCACCACCGCCAACCCGCAGGACCCGGACCAGGGCACCGGCGCCGGTGACGCCGACGCCGACTACGCCCGCCCGATGAGCGCCGACCAGTCGGTGGACGGCGTGGCCGACGACGGCTGGGGCAAACTCCGCGGCAACCTCAACCAGTTGAAGAAGCTGAAGGCCAAGTACCCGAACCTGAAGGTGGTCGTCTCACTCGGCGGCTGGACGTACTCCAAGTACTTCTCGGACGTCGCCGCCACCGACGCGTCCCGCCAGAAGTTCGTCAAGTCCTGCCTCGACGTGTGGATCAAGGGCAACCTGCCGGTCTACAACGGCGCCGGCGGCGACGGCGTGGCGGCCGGGATCTTCGACGGCATCGACCTCGACTGGGAGTGGCCCGGCTCCGCCGACGGCCACGCGGGCAACCACTGGAGCGCCAACGACAAGGGCAACCTGACCCTGCTGCTGGCCGAATTCCGCAAGCAGCTCGACGCGTTGGGCGGATCCCACAAGCTGCTCACCGCCTTCACCCCGGCCGACCCGGCGAAGGTCGCCGCGGGCTGGGACCTCACGAAGATCTTCAGCTCGCTGGACATCGCCAACGTCCAGGGCTACGACTTCCACGGCTCCGGCAGCGACAACTCCTGGGAGCCCAACCGCACCGGCCCCCAGGCCAACCTCTACGCCGACCCGAACGACCCGTACAACTTCCACTTCAGCGTGGACGCGGCGGTCCAGACCTACCTCGGCGCCGGGGTCAACCCGCGCAAACTCACCATCGGCTTCCCGTTCTACGGGCGCGGCTGGCAGGGCGTGGCGGACGGCGGCGCCTCCGGCTTGTGGCAGTCCGCGAACGGCGCGGCCCCGGGCCAGTTCAGCGAGGAGGCCGGCACCCGCGGCTACAACAACCTCATCACCGGCGTCCCCAACCTGACCGTGTACCACGACCCCAAGTCCATTGCGACGTACGGCTACACCGGAGCCGGCGGCCAGTGGTGGACCTTCGACGACGCCTGGTCGATCACCCAGAAGACGGCCTACCTCAAGTCGAAGAACCTGCTCGGCGGCATGATCTGGGAGATGTCCGGCGACACCCCCTCCGGCACGCTCATCAACGCACTCGACTCCGGTCTCAAATAGCCGGAGGGCATGGCCCGTTGGGCCGGTAGGGCAGCAAGGGCCGGCGCTCCGAGAACGACGGAGCGCCGGCCCGCGCCTCAGGTGCCTCAAGCGCCTCAAGCGCCTCACGTACCTGACGGGCCTGACGGGCCTGACGGGCCTGACGGGCCTGACGGGCCTGACGGGCCTCCAAGGCCGAATGCGCCTCCCGTCACCGGGACGCCATCGCCGCCAGCTTCCTGGCCGCCCGGTACTGCCGGAGCACCTGCGCGAAGGAGGTGTGCCCCTGGGTGGTCCGGGCGAAGGCCCGCCAGGCCGGCGCCACCAGGCAGACCGCCGCGTGGAACAGGTACGGGCGCCGCTCGAAGGCGCCCAGCAGCTGCTTGCCGGCGCGCATCTCCACTCCCAGCCCGGCCTTGATGGCGAACGCGTAGTTCAACGCCTCGCGCCGCACGTCCGCCGCCTTGCCCGCCTCCGCGACCTTCACCGCCCACTCGCCGGCCAGCCGGCCCGAGCGCAGCGCGTAGGAGATGCCCTCGCGGGTCCACGGCTCCAGCAGTCCGGCCGCGTCCCCGGCGACCAGCACCCGGCCGCGGGAGAGCGGCGAGTCCTCGGCCCGGCAGCGGGTCAGGTGCCCGGACTCCACGCTCGGGGTGAAGCCGGACAGCCCCAACCGCCGGATGTAGTCGGCGAGATACTGCTTGGTCCGCTCGCCGTCGCCGCGCGCCGAGATGACGCCGACGGTCAGACTGCTCGACTCGGTCTTCGGGAACACCCAGCCGTAACTGCCGCGCAGCGGGCCCCAGTCGAGGTGGATCCGGCCCGACCAGTCCGCGGCGACCTGCGGCGGGACGGGGATCTCCGCCTCCAGGCCGAGGTCGATCTGGTCGAAGGTGACACCGACGTGCCGGGCGATCCGACTCGCGCTGCCGTCCGCGCCGACCACCGCGCGCGCCTCGAAGGTGCGCCCGTCGGCGGCCGTCACCAGCGCCGTCCGGTGCTCGCCGCCGCGCTGCTCGACGCCGGTGACGGTCACTCCGGTGACCAGCACCGCCCCGGCCTGCTTGGCCGCCTGCACCAGGCGCAGGTCGAACTCGTCCCGGTTGACCAGGCCGAACAGCATCCGCCGGGACCGACGCGTCCGGGTGAACCGCCCGTCGTAGGCGAAGGTGACGGCGTGCACGCGGTCCTGCAACGGCAGCCGGAAGTCGGGCGGCAGGCTGTCCCGGGACGGGCCGATGATGCCGCCGCCACAGGTCTTGTAACGGGGGTGCTCGGCCTTGTCGAGGAGCAGCACCCGCCGGCCCTGGACGGCGGCGGCGTGCGCGGCCGAGGCTCCGGCCGGTCCGGCGCCGACCACCACGACGTCCCAGACGCCGTCGAGCGGCTCGGGCGCCGACTGACCGACCCTCGGCGCGGTCTCGGCTTCGGCTTCGGTCTCGACCCCAGCCTCGGTCACGGCTTCGAACACCGTCTCGGTCCCGGCCTCGGGCACCGTCCCGGTCTCGGACACCGTCTCGGGCGCCCCCTCGGACGCCTCGCCTGACGGCTGACCTGACGACCGGCCTGACGGCCGTCCGGGTACCTCGGCGTCGAGCGGCGAGACCTCGGTGTCGAGTGGGCTGCGGGAATCGGAGCTTCCGGAGTCAGTCACGTCGAGCAATCCTATGCGTCCGCCGAGCCCGCCGCTGGCCGCGCCGCCCCGAACGCCAGACCGAACCCGGATCGAACCCGGACCGAACTCAGATCGAACCCGGGCCGATCCATCGGGCCGATCCACCAGACGGTGCGCCGGGCGGGATCGCCGGGCAAAACCACCCGATCGGACTGTTCGAGTCCGCCTATGATCGGCGGTACCCAAACCGCCCCCTCCGCCCGCACCACCCCTCGGGCGAAGCCTTCCCCTCGGAGCCCCGATGTCACAGCCGCTGGCCGACGCCGTCCGGTCCCTGATGGACCGTGCCCGCACCGACCTCGCCGAACTGGTCGCCTTCCCCTCGGTCGCCGACCCGCGCCAGTTCCCGGTCGAGGAGTGCGAGAAGGCCGCCCGCTGGGTCGCCGACGCCTTCGCCGCCGAGGGCCTGACCAACGTCCAACTGCTGGACACCCCGGACGGCACCCAGTCCGTCTACGCCGAACTGCCCGGCCCCCAGGGCGCGCCGACCGTGCTGCTCTACTCGCACTACGACGTCCAGCCCCCGCTCGACGAGAGCGCCTGGCTCAGCCCCGCCTTCGAGCTGACCGAGCGTGACAGCCGCTGGTACGGGCGCGGCGCCGCCGACTGCAAGGGCAATATCCTGATGCACCTGACCGCCCTGCGAGCCCTGCGGCAGGTGTACGGCGACGGCTACCCGGTCGGTCTGAAGATCATCGTCGAGGGCTCGGAGGAGCAGGGCACCGGCGGCCTGGAGCGCTACGCCGAGGCCCACCCCGAACTGCTCGCCGCCGACGCCATCATCATCGGCGACACCGGCAACTTCGCCCCCGGCCTGCCCACCGTGACCGCCTCGCTGCGCGGCATGACGGTCGTCGAGGTCGCGGTCACCACCCTGGCCGGCAACCTGCACTCCGGCGCCTTCGGCGGCGCCGCCCCGGACGCGCTGCAGTCGCTGGTCCGGATGCTCGCCTCGCTGCACGACGAGCACGGCGACGTCGCGGTGGCCGGACTGACCGGCGGCCAGACCTGGAGCGGTGTCCAGTACTCGGAGGAGCAGTTCCGCTCCGACGCCAAGGTGCTCGACGGCGTCGCCCTGACCGGCACCGGCACCATCGCCGACCGCCTGTGGGCCCGCCCCGCGATCACCGTCCTCGGCATCGACGCCCCGCCGGTGATCGGCGCCACCTCCTCCGTCCAGGCCGCCGCCAAGGCCCTGGTCAGCCTGCGCGTCCCGCCGGGCAGCGACCCGACCGCCGCCCAGGACGCGCTGGTCGCCCACCTGGAGGCGCAGGTCCCGCTCGGCGCCCGTCTGACCGTCGAACGCCAGGGCACCGGCGCCCCGTTCAACGCCGACACCACCGGCCCGGCGTACGAGGCGATGGGCGAGGCCATGGCCGAGGCCTTCGGCACCGAGATGGTCGCCTCCGGCGAGGGCGGCTCGATCCCGCTCTGCAACACGCTGCGCTCGCTCTACCCGAAGGCCGAGATCGTGCTGATCGGCGTCGAGGAGCCGACCACCCAGATCCACGCGGTCAACGAGAGCGTCGACCCGCAGGAGCTGGAGCGGATGGCCCTCTCCGAGGCCCTGTTCCTCCGCCGCTACGCCGAACTGCGCTCGGTCTGACGCACGTTGGTCCGGGGGCCGCCGTCGGCGGTCCCCGGCACCGGCCGCCCGCCCCGGAACCTGCGGGCGGCACCCGCCACCACCGCGTAACCGACCGCCCCCACCGCGAGCCCGGCCCCGGCGCCGAAGCAGAACTCCGGGATCAGGTTCCGCCGCAGCGGGACCAGCCGGTGCAGCACCCCGACCGCCGTCGCCGCGCCCAGGGCCGCGACGGCGGCGCGGCGCGCCCGGGGAGCGAGTGCCACGGCCGGGCGGACCGGCTCCACGCCCCGCGCCGCCCGCGCCGCCCAGCCCGCCATCGCGGCCAGGGCCAGCGCCGAACTGCCGTACTGCAGCGCCGAGTAGAGCGGAACCGCGGCCACCTCCCGGTCCAGCACCGGCAGCAGCCGGACACCCAGCCGACCTTCGTGGGTGAACGCGTCCCAGCCGACGTGGGTGGTCGCACCGATCGCCGCCGACGCCGCGAACCACGCCGCCCCCGCACCAGCCCCGGCTCCGGCGGGCCGCCGGACCGTCAGTGCCTCGGCCGCGCCCGCCCACCGGTCGGGCAGCAGCGCCACCAGCGGCGCGCGCAGCAGACCGTGCCAGCCGGCCACCAGCGCGCCCGCGATCGCCACGTCCAGCGTCGGCACGGCCCACCAGCGGTGCGTCAGACCGCCGTGGCCGTACACCCCGGGCAGCAGCGACTCGGCGAAGAACGGGACGTCGGGCGCCATCGATCCGGCGACCAGCGCCGAGGCGACCAGCGGCCCGCGCTCCCCGGCGGCGCGCAGCAGGGGCAGGACGGCGGCGGGGTGGCTCAGTGTGAACGGCATGCCCCCATCCTCCCGCCCCTGCCGAGCCATCGGCCAACGGCCTGGGCCATCGGCCAGCGCCTCTGGACAGCGGCCACCGCCTCTGGACGGCCCGGCACCCGGGCTCGTCAGGCATCCCAGGCGGCTACGCCGCGTCCGCCGTGCTGGCCAGGCCGAGCGCGACCCGGCGGCCCGCCTCCAGGTAGCGCAACTCGCCGCTGCGGCGGGCGTCCAGGGCGGCGGCGAGCCGGCGGTAGCGGCTCGGGGGCAGCAGGTCGGCGGCCTCGTCCAGGGTGACGAAGCGCCAGTCGCGCAGCTCCTCCGCCTGGAGCAGCAGGTTCTGGCGGGAGGCGGCGTCCAGTTGGCCGCCGTCGTACATCAGGCGCAGGCCGCCGCGGCGCGGGCCGGTGCGCGGCTCCCAGTCGACGGCGAGCAGGCGCAGCCCGGTCGGGTCGAGCCGCAGGCCCAGTTCCTCGGCGGTCTCGCGCAGGGCCGCGTCGGTGGGGGCCTCGCCGCGTTCGACCACGCCTCCGGGGAAGTCCCAGTCGGGTTTGTAGACGGGGTCGACCAGCAGGACGCGGTCCTGTTCGTCGAAGAACAGGACGGCGGAGGCCACGGTGTCCCCGGTCGGGTCGGGGGTCTGGACGATCGGGCAGCGGGCGGCGCCGACGCGGACCAGTTCGGCGATCCGGTGGGCGGTCTCGCGGGGGGTGAGCTCGCTGGTGTCGAGCATCCGGGCGTCCTCGACCAGCCAGCGCCGGGCGGCCCGGTAGCGGGCCACGTGCTCGAAGCACCACGTGCGGACCCGCTCGCTGGCCTCCGGATCTCCCGGGCACTCGTCGCGGTGGGCGATGCGGTGACGCAGGATCGTTTCTTCTGGGTCCAGGACGAAGTGGTGCACCGCTATGCCGTGGGAGGCGAGGTCGCCGAAGATCTCGTCCCGGTAGTCCTCCCTGAGCAGGGTCATCGGGACCACCAACGGGCCCGCGACCTCACTGAGCAGCGCGGCCGCCGTCTCGGGGACGAGCCGGCGCCAGGCCGCCAGGTCCTGGAAGTCGGACACCGTCGCCAGCCGGTCGGCCGGGAGCATCCGGCGCAGGCCGAAGCCCACCAGCTCGGGATCGAAGAGCACGCTCCCGGGCAGCAGTTCCACCAGCTCGCGGCAGGCACTCGTCTTGCCCGCCCCGAATGTGCCATTGACCCAGACGATCACAACGTCCCCTGCCCTCGACTTGCCCCGATGCCGTTCGCACCGGGCAGCGCCCCCGTCGGCCGAACCAGCGCCACCCGTGGTGGTACCCGCGCCACGCCGCTCCCCATACCTCCCCACCGCGCCCGCCGTTGCGCCCCACTCCGCCCCTTGACAGGGGCATGTGCCCAGGCCAGCCGCCTTCCGGGAGAAATATGTAGACCGGTCTACATCAAAGTTGCACCCTGCTCACACCCTGCGCGCACAGGAAGTCGGCCCGTCCGACTTCCTGTGCGCCATCATCACCCCAGATCACCTCGCATCACCCCCTCCACCCGACTATGTAGACCGACCGACAGATTTCTCCCGGCAATATCTAGACCGGTCTGCATAATTCAGTAGACCGGTCGACATATTCTTCCCCGCGCCCCTCGCGCGCCCCCCGGCGCCCGCTTGCGCCGCGCGCACCCCAGCACGTACAGAGGAACGATGAAGCTGCTCCCAGCCGGCCGCGTCATCGTCATCGGCTCGATCAACGCCGACCGCATCCTCCGCTGCCCCGTCCTCCCCGCCCCCGGCGAGACCGTCCTCGCCACCGCCGCCACCCAGGGGTTCGGCGGCAAGGGCGCGAACCAGGCGGTGGCGGCGGCGCGCATGGGCGCCGCCGTCCACCTGGTCGCGAAGGTCGGGCACGACGCCGACGGCGAAGCCGCGCTCACCGACCTGCGCGGCGCGGAAGTCGAGACGGCCTCCGTGCTCACCCACCCCGACGCGCCGACCGGGCAGGCGATCGTCATGGTCGACCCCGCCGGCGAGAACAGCATCGTCGTCGTCCCCGGCGCCAACGCCCACCTGACCGCCGCCGAGGTCACCGCCGCACTCGCCCGCCTGCACCTGCTCCCCGTCGACGTGCTCCTCACCAGCGGCGAGGTCCCCGAGGAGTGCATCCGAGCGACCGCCGCCGCCCTGCCGGCCGACGGCACCCACTGGGTGCACAACGCCGCCCCGGCCGGCTCGCTCCCCGACACCGGTCCGACCGGGCGCCACCCCCTGGTCGTCGCCAACGCCGTCGAGGCCCGCCAGCTGACCGGTGCCCCCACCGTCGAGGAGGCCGCCCGGGCCCTCGCCCGCCGCGCCGACGGCGTCGTACTCACCCTCGGCGGCGAGGGCGCGCTGGTCGCCACCGAGGGACGGTCGGCCCGACTGCCCGCCCCCGCCGTCCAGGTCGTCGACACCACCGGTGCCGGCGACGTCTTCTGCGGCGCCCTCGCCGCCGGACTCGCCCGCGGCGCCTCCCTCCCCGCCGCGGCCGCCACCGCCGTGGCCGCCGGCGCCTTCGCCGTCACCGCCCTGGGCGCCCGTGGCGCCCTCCCCCGCCCGACCGACCTCTGACCAGCCGCTTCCCGACGGGCCCGGGCGGGCCGGGCTCACCCCCGGTGGGGGCGCCCGGGCCACAACTCCCGAACGCCCCGGCTCACGTGCCTAGCAGCACTCGGCCTACGGCCGCCCCATGTACGACGGGTAGTAGCCGCTGCTGATCCCCGAGATCCGGATCAGCGTGCCCGGCCGCGCCGCCTCGACGTACTGGTTGTTGCCCAGGTAGATCGCCACGTGCTGGATGCCCCGTTTGGTGCCGTTGGGGGACCAGAACAGCAGGTCGCCCCGGCGCAGCTGGCCGGCGCTGATGGGCGTGGTCGCCGCGTACTGGTCGTTGGCCACCCGCGGCAGGTTCACCCCGCCGCGTCGGAAGGCCTGCTGCACGAGGCCCGAGCAGTCGTACCCGTCCGGCCCGTTGCCCGCGGTCCGGAACGGCTTGCCCAGTTGGCTCAGCGCGAACTGCACGGCGGACTCGACGCCCTGGTCCCCCGCCACCGCGCCGGCGGCCGAGCCCGACGAGGACGATCCGGACGACCCGGACGACGACGGGGACCCGTCCCCCGTCCGCGCCACGTACACGTCGTAGTGCGTGGTCCAGCGCCACTCCCCCTTGCTGTTCTTGAACCAGTACCGCGACCCGTCCCAGCCCTGCTTGATCCCCCCGCTCGACTTCGCGCCCGTCGACGGGGCCTTCGCTGCGGAGGAGGATCCGCCCCCCGTCCGCGCCACGTACACGTCGTAGTGCGTGGTCCAGCGCCACTGCCCCTGACTGTTCTTGAACCAGTACCGCGAGCCGTCCCACCCAGCGTGCGCCGGTGCCGACTCGGCGGCGGCGGCGGGGCTGACGCCGGGGCCGACGCCGATCACACCCGCACCGGCCACGATCACGGCCACCATGCCTATCCCCCGACGCACCCGCGCGGCCCGCGAGGGACGGACGGGGCTGACGGGGCTGACGGGGCTGACGGTGGCCGCCCGCTGGTCGACGGTGGTGGCAGCGTGCTGCCCGGTCGGTTCGTCGGCGGCACCCGGCGCGCCGGTGTTGACGGTGGTCATCCTGCTGTCTTCCCTCACTGCTGCGAACTGCCGCCACGGGGGCGGCTGCGGAATCGGCTACGGACACGCACGTCCCGGTGAGACGGCACGCACGGCTCGGCAGACCCCGCCCGGCATGCCACGGCCTCCGGTCGTGCGACCGGGAGCCGCGGCATGCCGGGCGGGGATTCAGTTCTGCCTGCGTGTCACGGTAGGCACGCGTCCGCTCACGGCGCGCAGTGGAGTGAGCCAATGGAAGGGTTCACGGCCGGTGAGCACCGACGGGGTATCAGGGTGAAGGCCAGTCATCGGGCTGCTTGCCCGACGCCCCCTCACCCCTGCTGGTCCGACTCCGCCAGCAGCTGCTTCTTCAGCACCTTTCCCAGCGCGTTCCTGGGCAGTTCGGGCACCAGCACGACCCGGCGCGGCCGCTTGTGCGCGGACAGCCGCTCCGCCACGAAGGCCGTCAGCTGTTCCCCCGTCACGGCGCCGTCCGGGATGACGTACGCGACGACGGCCTGCCCGAGGTCCTCATCCGGCGCACCGACCACCGCCGCGTCGGCGACCGCGGGGTGGTCGCGCAGCGCGGCCTCCACCTCACCGGCGCCGATCCGGTAGCCGCCGCTCTTGATCAGGTCGACGGAGGCGCGACCGACGATCCGGTGGAAGCCGTCCTCACCGATCACGGCGACGTCCCCGGTGCGGAACCAGCCGTCAGCCGTCCAGGCCTCGGCATCCGCGTCGGGCCGGTTGAGGTACCCGCTGAACAGGGTCGGCCCGGCGACCTGCAACTCTCCGACGCTCTCCCCGTCGGAGGGCACCGGAGCGCCGTCCTCGCCGACCAGCCGGGTGCGCACCCCGTCCAGCGGCAGGCCGACGCTGCCGGGCCGGCGCTCGCCGTCCGCCCGGGTGCTGACGGTGATCAGCGACTCGGTCATCCCGTAGCGCTCGATCGGGGCGTGCCCGGTGAGCGCGGCCAGCTTCTCGAACACCGGTACCGGCAGCGGCGCGCTGCCGGAGACCAGCAGCCGGGCCGAGGCCAGCCGACCCGCCGCCCCGGGGTCGGCCGCCACCCGGGACCAGACGGTCGGCACCCCGAAGTACAGGCTGCCGCTCGCGGCCGCGTACCCCTCCGGGGTGGGCCGCCCGGTGTGCACGAGCCGGCTGCCGGTCCGCAGGGCGCCGAGGACGCCGAGGATCAGTCCGTGGACGTGGAACAGCGGCAGGCCGTGGACGAGGGTGTCCTCGGCGGTCCACTGCCAGGCCGCGGCGAGCGCGTCCAGGTCGGCGGCGATCGCCTGGCGCCGGATCACGGCTCCCTTGGGCGCCCCGGTGGTGCCGGAGGTGTAGAGGACGAAGCCGGTGGCGTCCGGCGCGGGCTCGGCGAACGTGGTGGCGGCGCGGTCCGCCGGGTCGACCGGCACCCCCTCCACCTCACCCGGCACCGCGTCGCCCACGGCGTGCGCGAGCAGCACCGCACCCGAGTCGCGCAGGATGTGCTCGCGCTCCTTGGGCCCGGAGTCGGGCGGCAGCGGCACCACGGGCACGCCCGCCAGCAAGCCGCCGACCACGGCGACGACCGTCTCGACGGCGGGCCGGGCGAGCACGGCGAGCGCGGGCGCACCGGCCACCCGGTCGGCGACGGCGGTCGCCGCGCCCAGCAGCTCCTCGCGGGACAGCGCCCGCCCGTCGATCCGCAGCGCGTCCGCCGCGTCCCCGTAGTCGCCCTGAAGTGCGGTCAGCAGTGCCATGCTTCCGTCCTCGCCCTCGTCTCACGCTGTCGCGCCGACTCTACGGGCCGCACCCGGACCGTCCGTGGGCAGCGGTCACCAGCCGCCGCCCACCTGGCTTGTACCGACCTGTGCCGGAAACGCCGGAGGGCGTGGCACCGGGTACCCGGTGCCACGCCCTCCCACTGCCGTGTGCGGGGATCAGCCCTTGCGGGCCTTCACCTCGGCGGTCAGCTGCGGCAGCACGGCGAACAGGTCGCCGACCACGCCGTAGTCGACCAGCTCGAAGATCGGGGCCTCCGGGTCCTTGTTGACGGCCACGATGGTCTTCGAGGTCTGCATGCCCGCCCGGTGCTGGATGGCACCGGAGATGCCAGCCGCGATGTACAGCTGCGGCGAGACCTGCTTGCCGGTCTGGCCGACCTGGTTGCTGTGCGGGTACCAGCCCGCGTCGACGGCGGCACGCGAGGCGCCGACGGCCGCGCCCAGCGCGTCAGCGAGTTCCTCGACGACGCCGAAGCCGGCCGCCTCGCCGACGCCACGGCCGCCCGAGACCACGATCGCGGCCTCGGTCAGCTCCGGACGGCCGGTCGAGACCCGCGGGGTGCGCGAGGTGACCTTGGCCGCGTTGCCGGTGAACTCCACCGCCACGTTCTCCACCGCGCCCGCGCCCGCAACGGCCTCGGGGGCCACCGCGTTCGGCTTGACGGTGATGACCGGCACGCCCTTCGTCACCTTCGACTTCACCTGGAAGGACGCGGCGAACACCGACTGGGTGGCGACCGGGCCACCCTCACCGGCCTCCAGGTCGATGGCGTCGGTGATGATGCCGGAGCCCAGCCGCAGTGCGACGCGGGCGGCGATCTCCTTGCCCTCGCCGGAGGAGGTGACCAGGACGGCGGCGGCGTCGTTGGCCTTGGCGATCTGGGTGAGGGCGTCCACCTTCGGGACGACCAGCTGGTCGGTGAACTCCGCGCCGTCGGCGACGTACACCTTGGCCGCGCCGTACTCGGCGGCCTTGGCCGCGAGGTCGGCGGCGGCAGCACCGGCGCCCAGCACGACCGCGGACGGCTCGCCGATCCGGCGGGCCAGGGTCAGCAGTTCGAGGGCCGGCTTGCGGACCGCACCGTCGGCGTGGTCCAGCAGAACCAGGATCTCAGCCATGATTCGTTGCTCCTGATCGATCGTTGGATGCGCGAACGGGGGGGACTAGATGAACTTCTGGTCGGCGAGGAAGCCGGCGAGCTGCCTGCCGCCCTCGCCCTCGTCCTTGACGACCGTGCCCGCGGTCCGCGCCGGACGCGCCGCCACCGACTCCACCGCCGTCCACGCACCCGCCAGACCGACCTCGTCCGCCCCGATGCCCAGATCGTCCAGATCCAGCGACTGGACCGGCTTCTTCTTCGCCGCCATGATCCCCTTGAACGACGGGTACCGGGCCTCACCCGACTGGTCCGTCACCGACACCACCGCCGGCAGCGCCGCCTCCACCAGCTCCGTCGCCGCGTCACCGTCACGACGGCCCCGCACCACACCGCCCTCGACCGACACCTCCGACAGCAGCGTCACCTGCGCCACACCGAGGCGCTCCGCCAGCAGCGCCGGCAGCACACCCATCGAACCGTCCGTCGACGCCATCCCACCGATCACCAGGTCGAACCCGGTCTTCTCCAGCGCCTTCGCCAGCACCGCCGACGTCCCGATCACATCCGAACCGTGGATGTCCTCGTCGTTCACGTGCACGGCCTTGTCCGCACCCATCGACAGCGCCTTGCGCAGCGCGTCCTTCGCGTCGTCCGGCCCGACCGTCAGCACCGTCACCTCGGCGCCCTCGTTCGCCGCCGCGATCCGCAGCGCCTGCTCCACGCCGTACTCGTCGAGCTCCGACAGAAGGCCGTCCACACCCTCCCGGTCGGTGGTGTGGTCGTCCGCGAACCGACGGTCACCCGTCGCGTCCGGCACGTACTTCACACAGACAACGATCCTCAAGCTCACGGCCTGTCTCCTGTACTGGTCTCGTCCGGCGGCTGCGGCTGTGCAAGCGGGGCGCGAACACGGTGCGCGCCCGCTCCGGGCAGCGGGTTCCCGTGCCGGTCCGGAACTTCCTGGCAGCATACTCGGCAGTAGTCCAGTGGTCACTACTGGCCAGTAGCTTAGGTCGGGCGGCTGCACTTCCGTCTGCGCCCATCCTGCCCCAGGGCAGCCCCGACACCACCTGATCGGACTACATATCCGCCGCAGGATCGCCGGGGCCCCCGGCTCACACCGCCTGGCCGAGCGCCGCGATCACATCCGCCTTGCGCGGCAGTCCGGCCGCCCGGCGCATCACCCGGCCGCCCCCGTCCAGCACCAGGACGGTCGGCGTCCGCAGGATCTCCAGCCGGCGAGCCAGCTCCAGCCGCTCCTCGGCGTCCACCTCGACGTGCGCCACCCCGTCGACCATGCCGGCCACCTCCGCGAGCACCCGGCGGGTGGCCCGGCACGGCTGACAGAACGCCGTCGAGAACTGAACCAGCGTCGCCCGCTCGCCGAGCGCCCCGCCCAGCTCCGCCTCCGAC
The DNA here is from genome assembly GCF_056435365.1 of Kitasatospora sp. NPDC043949. Lineage (NCBI taxonomy): Bacteria > Bacillati > Actinomycetota > Actinomycetes > Kitasatosporales > Streptomycetaceae > Kitasatospora > Kitasatospora sp. NPDC043949. The sequence continues at coordinate 87,924 of NZ_JBWKEQ010000036.1, forward strand.
AGCCGTACCGCCCCGCCGTTGGTGCGCACCCTCAGCCTCCCGTCGTGCCGTGCCCGTAGCAGCCCGAAGGTGGTCGCCGGCGCCGACACGACGACGCACACCACCAACCGGCCGTCCCCAGTCTGCGGCAGCGGCCCCGGGCCTCGAAAGGGAGGTCGACCACCGGGCCGGGCCCGCGTACGATCGCCGGGTGGAATCCGACCGCACCGCACCGCCGTTGCTGACCTCCCGCCGCGTCGTCGACCTGGGCCGGGCCACCACCACCCGCTGTCGCTGACGCGCCCCGCCGCCGCCCGTCGCGACCCTCCCGGAGCCCTCGTGCAGATCGATCCCCGCGGTCCCCGCTTCGCCGCCGCGCTCACCTCGGTCGTGCTGGCCGCCGCCCTCATCACCGGCAGTGACGTGCTGCTGGCCGTCCAGGCCCTCGTCTTCGCACTCGGCGCGTTCGGCGGCTTGCGGCTCTCCCCCTACGGCTGGCTCTACCAGACCTTCCTCCTCCCCCGACTGGCCCCGCCCTCCGAGACCGAGGACGAGCGGCCACCCCGCTTCGCGCAGGGAGTCGGCCTGGTGTTCGCCACCGTCGGCGCCCTCGGCTTCCTCACCGGGGTGGCCTGGCTCGGCCTACTGGCCACGGCCTTCGCCCTGGCGGCGGCCTTCCTCAACGCCGCGTTCGGCTACTGCCTCGGCCGTGAGGTCTACCCCTTCGTCCGCCGCGCCCAGGGGCGCCTCGGCGCCGGAGCCTAGCCACCCCTTGGGCCCCCTGGGCCTCCGGGACGGACCGGGCCTCCAGGTCGCCGGGGAGGGAAAAGTTCCCACCCGAACTCATCACGGAGATCACACCGCGAATATCCGCTTGACCGCACGGCTCAGGTGACAGCAGGCACTCGTTCGGGGGATCATCTCCGTGAATCACCCGTGACCGCCGCGGCGTGCCGCGCTCCGGTCGGCCCCGCTCAGCGACGCGGGTACCCGCCGTACCGGGCTCCGGCCCGTGGAAGTCAGGACTGACCGTGGCAGAGTTCGTGTACCCGCCGGTGATCGGCGCCGCACTCACCGCCTTCCGTGCGCTCGACGTGCGGATCAAGATCGTAGGCGCCGAGAACATCCCCGCCAGGGGCGGAGCCGTACTGGTCAGCAATCACATCAGCTACCTGGACTTCCTCTTCGCCGGCCTCGGCGCCTACCGCGGCGGCAAGCGCAAGACCCGCTTCATGGCCAAGGACGACGTCTTCAAGCACCGGGTCTCCGGCCCGCTGATGCGCGGCATGAAGCACATCCCGGTCGACCGCACCGACGGGCAGCCCGCGTACGAGGCCGCCGTGCGCGCCCTCAAGGCCGGCGAGGTCGTCGGGGTGTTCCCCGAAGCGACCATCAGCCGCTCGTTCATGCTGAAGAAGTTCAAGACCGGCGCCGCCCGGATGGCCGCCGACTCCGGCACCCCGCTGCTGCCCGTCATCCTCTGGGGCACCCAGCAGCTCTGGACCAAGGGCCGTCCGAAGACCCTGACCAAGCGCCACGTCCCCGTCACCATCATGATCGGCGAACCGATTCACCTCGGCCCGAACGACAAGCCCGTCATGGTCACCAGGCGGCTGCGCGCGGCCATGAGCGAGATGCTCGACCAGGCCCAGCGCGAGTACCCCGGCAAGCCCTCCGGCCCGGACGACACCTGGTGGCTGCCCACCCACCTCGACGGCACCGCGCCCACCCTGGAGGTCGCCGAGGCCGAGGACGAGGCGGAGGCCCTCGCCAAGGCCGAGCGCCGCGCCGCCCGGGGCTGACCAGCCCCGCCCCGGTTCCACCCCGCGCCGCCCTCCCGAGACCTTCTACTCCGTGTGACCGACCGAACGCCAGGCGTCGCGTGTCGCCCGGTCGCCGACGCTCCCCGTCTGACACAGTGACAGCCCCTTTGAGGGGCCTTCGTCCTGCATCGGAGACGGAGCGAACGCCGGAGAGGTCGGAAAGGTCGGAGCGGATATGACACGGATGACCCGCACACGGCAGTCCCCCAGGTCCACACCCGAGGCCCGCACCCGCGCCAGCGCCGGTGCGGGCCTTCTGCTGCTGAGCGCCCTGCTGACCGGGTGCGGCGCCGAACCCGGTGAGATCCCCCTGTCCGAGATCCAGGCGGACGCCCCCTCCACCGCAGCCGAGTCGACGACCGCCGCCGCGAGCCCCGGCGTGGTCGGCGCCGCCGCCGGAACGCCTGCGGCCACCGCACACAACGGTCTGATCGTCGGCGGGGTCTTCCTCAACACCGCCCGCACCACCAGCGCCATCGTCACCCTCGCACCCGACGGCACCGGTTGGCACCAGGTCACCCAGCCGCCCGACCGCACCCGCGACGACCGCCCCGACTGGTCCCCGGACGGCAGCACGATCACCTTCGACCGGACCGACCCACGAAGCGGCGCCGCCCGCCTCTGGACGGTCTCCACCAACGGCGACGGCGCCCACCAGATCGACCAGCTCTGCGAGACCGGCACCGCCGACTGCACCAACGAGGACGAACGCGCCCCCGCCTACTCACCCAACGGCAAGCAACTCGCCTTCAGCCGCTCCTGGGGCGCCCTCGACCCGGCCGACAGAAACCAGATCCAGTACTCGGACCTCTACCTGATGAGCCCCGACGGCACCGACGTCCAGCGGCTCACCTTCCTCACCAACGACAAGCCGTACTCCGGGCAGGTCAGCAACCCCAGTTGGTCCCCCGACGGCAAGCAGCTCACCTTCGAGTACCGCACCGGTGCCACCGGTCAGCCCGCCAACAGCCGCGCCATCTACGTCGTCGCCGCGGACGGCACCGGGTTGCGGCAGCTCACCCCCTGGGAACTGCGCGCCGGAGACCGCGCCAACTGGTCCCCCGACGGCACCCAGATCCTCTTCACCACCTACCCGGCCGGCCGCACCGACGCCCCCGGCGGCGGCATCTACACCGTCCACCCCGACGGCACCGCCATCGGCGCGCTGACCCCCGCCCCATCCAACGTCTTCTACGGCACCGCGTCCTACGCGCCCGACGGCAAGTCCATCGTGTTCGCCGAGGCCCCCGCCGGCTCCGAGGCCGACCTCTACACCATGCGGCCGGACGGGACGGGCATCGCCCGGCTCACCAACGACAGGGACGCCTGGCTGACCCGGCCGGCGTGGGGAACGGCGGCGGTACCACCTCAACCCGATGGCCGGGCATCAGCCCAGGCACAATCGCGGCCGTGGGAAGAGGACGAGGAACTCCAGGACGAGTGAATCACAACGCAGAGAACCCCCATCCGGTTTCCCGGATGGGGGTTCTCTGTGAATGATTGTTCGGCGGCGTCCTACTCTCCCACAGGGTCCCCCCTGCAGTACC
>NZ_JBWKEQ010000037.1:0-22156 GCF_056435365.1 Kitasatospora sp. NPDC043949
AGCTTCCTGGGCCCCTGCGGCTTCCGGTCCCCTCGGATCTCGAAGTCCATCGCACACCTTGAGCTCGGGTGTTGCGACGACCGCTAGAACCCAAGGGGTGCCGCTCCGGGGGCTCGCGGGGATCGATCGGCGCTGGTCCAGCCCGGCGATCTTGCTGGCGGAACGCGGATCCTGTTGGGCGATCCGGTCCTGTCCACCAGCCTGCCGGACGCCGCCCACCGGTCGCGAGCCCTCCGCCTGGCGACTTCCGGCGCTGGCATGAAGTCGCCAGGCGTGTCCGTGCGCTGGCTCTCCGTCATTCGAATGGTCGGTCGGCGGCACCGTACCGGGCCGTGCCCGCCGGCGCCGAGCAGGGCCGGATCGGGGCCGGATCGGGGCCGGCGTACGGGTCGGAGCGGGGTCGCTGCACGGGCCGCGACGGAGCGGGCGTGAGGTCGGCGCGGTGACCGGCGTGCAGGCCGGCGTGCAGGCCGACACGTGCCGGATACGGGAACAGTCGGCTCGGCGCGGTGGTTGACCCCGGTCGGCAGCAGCGACCGCCGGGCCACCCGAGACCCGCGGTCGCCCACCAGGGCCGGCTCACGAAAGCCAGAAGGGCGGACGGCATGACCACCGAGGACCAGCAGGAGCACCCGACCGAACCGCGAACCGGCGCGGCGATCCGGGGCACCGCCCGCGGCACGGCGCCCGCCCCGCTCTCCATCCTCGACCTGGCCACCGTGGGCGTCGGCTACACGCCCGCCGAGGCCCTGGCCGCGACCACCGCGCTGGCCCGCAACGCCGAGCAGTGGGGCTACCACCGCTTCTGGGTGGCCGAGCACCACGGCATGCCGGGAGTGGCCAGCTCCACCCCGGCCGTCCTGCTCGCCCACCTCGGCGCCAACACCACGACCCTGCGACTGGGCTCGGGCGGGGTGATGCTCCCCAACCACGCCCCGCTGGCCATCGCCGAGCAGTTCGGCCTGCTGGAGGCCCTGCACCCGGGCCGGATCGACCTGGGGCTCGGCCGCGCCCCCGGCACCGACCCGGCCACCGCCCGGGCGCTGCGCCGCGGCCGCGCCGAGGGCGCCGACGACTTCCCGCAGCAGCTCGCCGAGCTGACCCACTTCCTCGACGGCGACTTCCCCTCCGGCCACCCCTACGCCCAGCTGACCGCCGTCCCCCGGGGCGACGGGCGCCCGCCGGTCTGGCTGCTCGGGTCCTCCGGCTTCAGCGCCCAGCTGGCCGGCCGCCTCGGCCTGCCGTTCGCCTTCGCCCACCACTTCAGCAGCGTCAACACCATCCCGGCGCTCGACCTCTACCGGGAGTCCTTCCGGCCCTCCGCGGTGCTCGCCGAGCCCTATGCGCTGATCGGTGTGAGCGCGGTCGCCGCCGAGGACGAGGGCGCGGCCCGTCGCCTCGCCCGCTCCGCGGCCCTCGGCATGCTCCGGCTGCGGCGCGGCAACCCCGGCCCGATCCCCACTCCGGAGGAGGCCGAGGCCTACCAGTACAGCCCGGCCGAGGCGGAGTTCATCGACAGCTGGCTCGACAACGTGGTGCTCGGCGCCCCGGGCGAGGTCGCGGACGGGCTGGAGGCCCTGCGCAAGCGGACGGGCGTCGACGAGCTGATGGTCACCTCGCACATCCACGGCCACGAGGCCCGGCTCCGCTCCTACGGCCTGATCGCCGAGGCGTACGGCCTGACGGCGGAAGGCTGACGGCCGAGGCCTGAGCGCGGGAGGCCTGAACGGAGCGGCCCGGCCGCCGGCCCCGGTTACCGGCTGGTGTCCGGGCCGGGGCGGCCCTCGCGGAGTATGGCGGCGACGAGCTCGGCCTCGCCCGGCCGGGCGAAGTACCAGCCCTGGGCGGTGTCGCAGCCGGTCAGCCGCAGCCGTTCGGCCTGCGCGGCGCTCTCGATGCCCTCGGCGGTGACGGTCAGGCCGAGGGTGTGGGCCAGCTGCACCATCGCGCCCACGATCTGCTCGTCGGCGTCGCTGCGGCGGGAGCCGAGCTCGGGGAGCTCCGAAGGGTTCGTCGCCGGGGCCGGGTCGCGGAACCCTTCGATGAAGGTGCCGTCGAGCTTCAGGACGTGTACCGGCAGCCGGGAGAGGTAGGCCAGGTTGGAGTAGCCGGTGCCGAAGTCGTCGATCGCGATCCGCACGCCCATGTCCGCGAGCGCCTGGAGCGCCTGCAACGGCCGTCCGCCGGGGCCGAGCAGGGCGCTCTCGGTGATCTCCAGCTGGAGCAGCCGCGCCGGCAACCCGGTGCGTTCGAGGGCGCGGGCGACGTCGGCGACCACGTCGGAGTCCCAGATCTGGCGGGCGGCCAGATTGACGCTCACGAAGGTCTCGGTCTCGGGGAACTCGGTGAGCCACTGCCGGGCCTGGCGGCAGGACTCCTCCAGCACCCAGGTGCCGAGGGGCACGATCGCGCCGGTCTCCTCGGCGAGCGGGATGAAGCGGTCCGGGGAGAGCGTCCCGTAGCGGGGGTGGCGCCAGCGGACGAGGGCCTCCGCGCCGTGGACGGCTCCGTCGGCCAGGCCGACCAGCGGCTGGTACTCGATGGTGAACTCGCCGCGCTCCAGGGCGGGCCGCAGCGCGGTGGCGAGGAGCTGGCGGGTCAGCTGGTGGGCGCCGCGGTCCGGGTCGTAGAGGGTCCAGCGGGCGCGGCCGTCGGCCTTGGACCAGTAGAGCGTGGCGTCGGCGTCCTTGACCAGGTCGGTGGGGGTGGTCTCGTGCACGGACCGTTCGACGACGCCGACGCTGGCCGTGATGACCAGCCGGTGTCCGGCGACGTCGAAGGGGTGTTCCAGTTCCTGGAGGATCCGGGCGGCCAGGTCGGTCAGTTGGTCGCTGCCCCGGCTGTCGGTGACCAGGACGGCGAACTCGTCACCGCCCATCCGGGCCACCAGGTGGGCGTCGTGCTCGGAGAACCCGCGGCGCAGCCGGGTGGCGACGGCGATCAGCAACTGGTCGCCGATGTGGTGCCCGAGCGTCTCGTTGATCGCCGCGAAGCCGTCGAGGTCCAGGTAGCAGACGCCGACCCGGCGCCCGTCCGCCGGTGCGAGGACGGTGTCGCTGGTGCCGGCGGTGTCGGGGGTGTTGGGGGTGTTGGGGGCCTCGGCGGGCTCAGCAGCCCCGGTGGCCCCGGTGGCCGTGACGCAGGCGGCGTCGAGCCGTTCGAAGAAGGACGTCCGGTTGGGCAGTCGGGTCAGCGGGTCGTGCAGGGCTTGGTACTCCAGGCGGTCACCGAGCCGGCGCTGCTCGGTGATGTCCTCCACCAGCGCGAGGGTGTAGAGCGGCTGGCCGGCGCCGTCCCGGATCAGCGAGACGGTGACCTTGCTCCAGACGGTGCGGCCCTCGCGGTGCTTGAGCTGCTTCTCCACGCGGAACCGCTCCCGCCCGCCGTGGACGAGTTCGGGGAAGAGTCGGTGCGGCATGCCCTCCGGATCGATGATCTCGTGCAGGTGGGTGCGGACCAGTTCGCCGACGCCGCGTCCGATCAGGGCGGCGAAGGCGGGATTGACCTCGATGATCCGGTCCTCGGGGTCGATCAGGGCCATCCCGATGACCGCGTCGCAGAAGGCGGCCCGGAAGCGGGATTCGCTGGCCCGCAGCGCGGCCAGCAGCCGGTCGTTCCCGCCGTTCTCCTGGCCGGGGCCGTCGACGGCGCTCCGGTGGGTGCCGTCGGTCAGCGGCGCCGAGCAGGTGGGGCAGAGCAGCATCCCGGGGTCGTCCAGCACGGTTCCCGTCGCACCCGTCGCACCCGTCGCACCCGTCGTGCCGACGGCCCGGCCGCCGGCCGCGACAGCACCGACGGCCGTGACGGAACCGGCGACGCCGACCGGACCGACCGGACCGACCGGACCGACCGAATCAACCGAACCAGCCGGACCGACGGTGCTGATGTTCGGGCCCAGGAGGGGTGTTGTGAGGTGACGGTGGTGCGGTGTTTCCTCGTGCCGCACGCCCGGGTGGTGTGCGTCGGCCCCCTCGTTCTGGCCCGGCACGGCATGCTCCCGTCCGCTGCTGACGCTGGATGCTGGTCCGGCCGGCCAATCGGGACTCCGGCGGCCGGCTCCGCACTCTGTCGAGGTCCTCGGAGTCGGTCCGGTGCGGGGCGCCCGCCGTGGGGCGCTGTCGCGCGGAGACCCGCGTGAAGAACAGGGCGCTGCGGCCGATCATAGGCCGCGGCGGCAACGCGCGGTGACCGCCGCCAGGGTGATTCGCCCGCTTTGTGATCATGTGCGGCGGTACATGCAGACGCCCCCGGTGCACATCACATGATGTGCGCCAGGGGCGCGTGCGCCGAGATCGCGCCCCCGGGCGCCGACCGCGCGCCCGGAGCGGCCGGAGCGCGCCGGGATCCGTCGCGATCCGTCGGGGCGTCAGGCCAGCTTGGCGGTGAGGGTGATGGTGGTGCCGGCGAGCGCCTTGCTGACCGGGCAGTTGGCCTTGGCGTCCTCGGCGGCCTTGGTGAAGTCGGCCTCGTCCAGTCCGGGCACCTCACCGGTGACGGTCAGGTGGATGCCGGTGATGCCGGTGCCGGGCTGGAAGGTGACGTCGGCCTGGGTGTCCAGCTTGACGGGCGGGGTGCCGGCGCCGGTCAGGCCGTGTGAGAGGGCCATCGAGAAGCACGCGGAGTGAGCGGCGGCGATCAGCTCCTCCGGGCTGGTCTTGCCGTTGGGCTGTTCGGCCCGGGCCGGCCAGGAGACGGGGTACTCGCCGATCCCGGACGAGGCGAAGGTCACCTGCCCCTTGCCGTCGAGCAGGTTGCCCTCCCAAGCGGTGCGGGCGGTGCGGGTGGTTGCCACGATCGGTACCTCCATTACTGAGGGACTGCTGAGTCGTCACTTCCGGTCATGCGCGCACCAGCCTACGGGGCGGCCCCGGTTCGGCCCGGGGCGGCACGGGCCCGGATCGGTACGGGGCGCCGGGTGGCGCGGGCGATGTCCGGATTGTGGACGGATCCGCCTAAAGGTGCGGCTCCACCACGGGGGCCCTGTTAGATTTGCCCGGGCCCGAGCCCGGCCGCTGTACGGCCGGGTGCCCACTTCAGACACCGGGAGCCGCCCCGATGACGGACCACCCCACGACCCCCGACGCCGGCCTGCCCGACGGGGTCGACGCCGCCGTGCGGGCGGAGCTGACCAGCCTGCGCGAGAGCATCGACAACATCGACGCCGCGGTGGTCCACATGCTGGCCGAGCGCTTCAAGGCGACCCAGCGGGTCGGCAGGCTCAAGGCCGAGCACAAGCTGCCGCCGGCCGATCCGGCACGTGAGCGCGACCAGATCAAGCGGCTGCGGGAGCTGGCCGCCGGGGCCAAGCTGGACCCGGTCTTCGCCGAGAAGTTCCTGACGTTCATCATCGCCGAGGTCATCCGGCACCACGAGGCCATCGCCCGCGCTTGAGAGCACCCCTGAGGGGGCCGGTGTTGAGCCGTCGAGAACGGCCCCGGCGCCGCCCGGTCCGGACATGTCGGGGGCGGCTAAACGCCGGATTTCGTGAGGCTCCGGGGTTGGCGTAGCGTGCAGGTTCCCCCAGCCGGAGAGGTGGAGCAGCGACGATGGCGGTGAACCTGCCCGAAACGCCGAGCGATGCCGGGTCCGGTCCGGCCCCCGCCGCCGGACGCGACCCCGGTGTTTCCGACGCCCGTGAAGCGCCCGGAGGCCGCGCCGAGGCCCGCCGCCGTGCGCGCGGTTCGCGCGGCCGCAAGGCCCGGCGGACCGGGCGCAGGCCCCGGCCCTGGTGGATCGAGATCCCGGCGATGGCGGCGGTGGGCCTGGTGGTCGCGCTGCTGATCAAGACCTGCCTGTTCCAGGTGTTCACCATCCCGTCCGGCTCGATGGAGAACACGCTGCGGATCGGCGACCGGGTGGGCGTGAACAAGCTGGCGCCGTTGACCGGCTGGAAGCCGGAGCCCGGGCAGCCGGTGGTGTTCAAGGATCCGGGTGGCTGGCTCCCGCCGCAGCCCATCGACTCGAACCCGTTCACCAACGCGGCCGGCTCGGTGCTGAGCTTCGTCGGCCTGGTGCCGCCGAAGGACGACAACTACCTGGTCAAGCGGGTCATCGCGACCGGCGGCCAGACCGTGCAGTGCACGGGCACCACGCTGACCGTCGACGGGAAGAAGGTCGACGAGCCGTACCTGCACCCCGGTGACGACTCCTGCGCGGGCCTGGACTTCGGGCCGGTGACGGTGCCCTCGGGCCACGTCTGGGTCGAGGGCGACCACCGCAGCGACTCGGCGGACTCCCGCTACCACCAGCGCGGTCCCGGGGACGGGGCCGTGCCGGTGGACAACGTGGTCGGGCCGGTGTCGGCCGTGGTGTGGCCGCTCAATCACCTCGACTGGTTCGGCTGGTTCGGCCGCTGACCTGCCGCTCGGCGGCGACCCGTTCCGGAGAGTCCGGAGAGTCCGGAGAGTCCGGAGCATCCCGGGCGTCAGGAGCACCCCCGGCGTCCACGGCCTCCACGGCCGCCGGCTTGCCGGTCTGCGCCGCGAAGGCGCCGGTCAGCACGAGCAGGCCGCCCGCGATCTGCGGCAGACCGAGGTGCTCGCCGAGCAGCACCCAGGCCAGCACGGTGGCGACGACCGCCTCCAGGTTGGCCACCACCCCGGCGACCGGGGGCGAGAGGTGCCCGACGGCGATCACGCCGGTCAGGTAGGCGAGCACGGTCGCGATCAGGATCATCCAGGCGGCCGGGAGCAGCGCGGGCAGGGTGTGCCCGTTCATCACCACGGATCCGCCGAGCGTGCTCCAGTCGGCCTGCCAGGGCCGGGTGAAGACGGTGAGCAGGACGGCGCCGATCAGCAGCCCGAACGCGCTGACTGCCAGCGGGTCGACCGGGCGCTCGCCCCGGCGTCCGGCGTCGGCGAGCACGAAGTAGCCGACCTGGCAGCAGGCCGCGCCGAGGGCGAAGAGCACGCCCAGCGCGTCGAAGCTCAGGCCGTTCCAGACCTCCACCACGCAGGCCAGCCCGGCGACCGCGACGCCGGCGCCGATCGCGGCGCCCCGGCCGATCGGCTTGCGCTGGACGAACTTGACGTAGCCGATGAGCAGCGGCGGTCCGAGGTACTCGATGAGCAGGGCGACGCCGACCGGGATGCGGGAGATCGCCGCGAAGTAGCAGGCCTGGACGCCGGCCACGGCGAGCAGGCCGAACCCGATCAGCAGGCCGGGGCGGCGCAGGACGGCGTCCCGGTGGCGGTAGGCGATGGGGAGCAGGGCCACGGCGGCGCCGGTGACCCGGAGCCACACCACGTGCAGCGGTGAGAGGCCGGCCTCGATCAGTGGTTTCGCGGCGGTGCCGGAGCCGCCGAAGGCGAACGCGGAGACCAGCGCGAGGCTGAGGCCGAGGGTTCTGCCCGTGGGGAGGGTGGGCGAGGCCGTTGATCTGTGCACCGACGCATTGTGGCAGTCATACCGGGCGGTCAGTAAGGTGCCATTCCGTCATTTGGTCCTGCACGGAACTGTGCGCAGCGGCGCACTCACCCGGCCCGCGCACGCCCCTGCGCCGTCCGCGCCCCCTCGCCGGCCCGAGCCCTCCCGCCACTCGGGCGCCCCGCCCCCCGCCGCCGCTACCCGGCGTTCGCCCCCGCCCCGGTGAGCGTGTCCGACCCGCCCGTGGGCTGGGTGGTCGGCTGCGTGGTCGGCGCCGTGGTCGGGCCGGTGGAGGGTGTCGGCCGACCGGTGGGCCGTCCGGTGGGCCGCGTCGTCGGCGGGGCGGTCGGCTGCTGGGTGGCCGGGGGCGCGGTCGGCGGGCTGGTCACACTGCCGCCGCCGGAGTTCGAGCCGCCGGCCGGCGTGGTCGGGCCCGAGCCGGCCCCGGCCCCGGCGCCGTCGCCCGGCGGGGTGGTCGGCGCCGCGGGGGCGGTCGAGGCGCCGTTCGAGCCGGTCCCGGTCGACGGGGTGCTGCTCGGCGAGGACGGGGCCGTCGGCAGATCGGTGGCGCCGGAGGAGTCGCCGCCGTCGGCCGGGGTCTGGAAGTCGCTGACCGGCACGCCCTTGAGCGCCGCCTTCATGTAGCTGGTCCAGATCTGTGCCGGGAACTGGCCGCCCGCCGCGCCGTCGATCCCGCCGACGCCGCTCAGGCTGACCTGGGCCCCGCTGCCCGGGTCCTGGCCGAACAGGGCCACCGAGGTGACCAGCTCGGGGGTGTAGCCGACGAACCAGACCGACTTCTGGTCGTCGGTGGTGCCGGTCTTGCCGGCCACCGGGCGGCCCAGTGCCTTGGCTCGCCAGCCGGTGCCGCCCGGGTCGTTCACCACGCCCTGGAGCATCGAGGTGACCTGGTTCGCGGTGTCCGTGCTGATCGCCTGGGTGGTCTTGTGCGCGGGCAGCGGGACGGCCTCGCCCTCGCGGTCCACGGACTGCACCAGCCACGGGGTGATCTGCTTGCCGCCGTTGTCCAGTGCCGCGTACACGCCGGCCATGTCGAGCACGCTCGGGGTGGCCGCGCCGAGCGGGATGGACGGCACCGGGTCGAGGCCCGGGGTGCTGCCGGGCAGGCCCAGCGCGATGCCGGTGTCCTTGACCTTCTGGAGCCCGGTGTCCTGGGCCAGCTGGGCGAACGCCGAGTTGACCGACCAGTCGGTGGCCTGCTGGAGGGAGATCTGGCCGTAGCTCCTGTCGCCCTCGTTCGGCGGCGCGTACGGGGTGCCCTTGCCGCCGCGGACCTTGCGGCCGCTGGTGCCGTCGTAGACGGTGCGCGGGGTGACGGTCCGGCCGTCCTGGGTCTTGGCGTTGTTCTCGAACGCGGCCGCCAGGGCGATCGCCTTGAAGGTCGAGCCGGCCTGGTAGTCCCGCCGGGTCGCGTTGTCGACGTAGTGCTTGACGTAGTCGACGCCGCCGTAGAGGGCGACGACCGCGCCGGTCTTCGGGTCCACGGAGACGGCGCCGGCCTGGGCGGCCGCGTCCTTCTTCCGCTTGTCCGGGTTCAGGGTGTCGCGCAGCTGCGCCTGGACGGAGTCCTGGAGGGCCTGCTGGCGGGCCGGGTCGATGCTCAGCTTGATCGTGTAGCCGCCCTTGGCCAGCTCGGTCTCGCTGATGACCTGGTTCGAGGTGAGGTACTGGGTGGCCTCGTTCACCAGGTAGCCGGTCTGGCCGGACAGGCCCGGATTGGGCTGCGGGTCCTTGACGTCCGGGAAGGTGGTGGCGGACCGTTCCTCGGCGGAGAGCCAGCCCTCCTTGACCATGCCGTCCAGCACGTAGTTCCAGCGGTTGACGGCGTTCTGCTTGCCGGCCGGGGTCGCGGTGGCCACGTCGTAGGCGCTCGGGGCGTTCAGCAGGGTGGCCAGGTAGGCGCCCTGGGCGGGGTTGAGCGCGGAGGCGTCGACGCCGAAGTACGCGTGGGCGGCGGCCTGGATGCCGTAGGCGCCGCGGCCGTAGTAGGAGGTGTTCAGGTAGCCGGAGAGGACGTCGTCCTTGCTCTCGGTGGCGTCCACCTTGATGGCTATGAAGAGTTCCTTCACCTTGCGGGTGACCGACTGCTTCTGGTTCAGGTACGTGTTCTTCACGTACTGCTGGGTGATCGTGGAGCCGCCCTGGGTGCCCGCGCCCTTGGCGGTGTTGACCGCGGCCCGGAGCAGGCCCTGCACGTTGACGGCGCCCTCGTGGTAGAAGTTGCGGTCCTCGGCGGCCAGTGCGGCGTGCTGGGCGGCGGGGGAGACCTTGTCCAGGCTGACGTTCTGCCGGTTGGTCTGGCCGGTGCGGGTGATCACGGAGCCGTCGGCGTAGAGCCAGGTGTTGCTCTGCGCGGTCGCGGCGGCGTGCGCGTCGGGGACCTTCACCAGCGTGACCCCGAGCACGAACAGGCCGACGCCGAGCAGCAGGGCCGCGGCGAGGCCGAGCAGGCTCATCCGCCAGGTGGGGATCAGTCGGCGCCAGCCGGTGCGCTTCGGGCGGCGGGGCTTCCCGCCGCCGGTCACGGGGGCGGCGCGCTTGAAGCGTTTGACCGGTCGGAGGCCTGTCGACGGCGTGCGACGGCCGCTCTGGGCGTTCTCGGACAAGGCGCGGCCTTTCCTGCGGGCGGACCGGGTCAGCCTGCACGGACGGGGACATCGGTGGTTAGGGACCTTTGTCCCGATTCCGGTTTACTGCCCTGGACGAGCCGGGCGGGCCGATTGGCTCCACCGGAACGGCAATCGAGACCGACATCACACGCAAAACGGACGTCGAAGGCCAAAAAATTGAGGAGCCCCTCGCTGCTGCGAGAGGCTCCCCAAATGTCTGTGCGCCGCCAGGGACTCGAACCCCGGACCCGCTGATTAAGAGTCAGCTGCTCTAACCAACTGAGCTAGCGGCGCCTGCTGACCTGGAAAACAATACACGGTCCCGGCGGGTGCCTCGAACCGCCCGGAACCGCCCGCGGCCGCGCGGGAACGAGCCCGCCGCCGAGGTGTCCGTTTCCGCCCGGTTGGGGTGCAGTTCGCCGCCGGTTAGGGTGGAACGGTGCCCAGCCCCAAGCCCGGACACCCGAACGCGCGGAAGGCGGTCGCCGCGCTGCTGATGCTCAGCGCCACGGCGTACACCGCGTGGGTGCTGGAGGTCGTGCTGAGCACCGGACTCGACCCGGTGCAGGCGTACATCAGCGAACTCGCGGCCGAGGACCAGCCGCTGGGCGGCCTGTTCCGGGCCACCGACCTGGTCGCCGGGCTCTGTGTGCTCGCCGCGGCCGTCACCGCCCTCGCCGGTGGGCAGGCCGGGCCGCGCGGCGCCCGGCGCGGGTGGGCGGTGGTCGGCTGGTCCGCCCTCGCCCTGTTCGGCGCGGCGACCGCCGCCGACTCCCGGCTGCCGCTCAGCTGCGCCCCCACCAGCGACGAGATGTGCGCCGCCCGCGAGACCGCCGGGCTCGTCCCCGCGACCCACACCGCGCACGCCGTCACCAGCAGCCTCGCCATGCTCGGTGCGCTCACCGGGCTGGCCGCGCTCACCGTCGCCGCCCGCCGCTACGGCTGGTGGCCGCCGGTGCGCCGGATCGGGCCCTGGCTGCTCGGCGCCGAACTGCTGGCCACCGGCTGGAGCCTGGCCGCGATCGCCGCCTTCGAGGCCGGGCGCGGCACCTGGGCGCTCGGGGCCGGCCAGCGGCTCCAGGTGCTGCTGGTGGCGCTCTGGCTGGCCGTCCTGGCGCTGAGCCTGGCCCTCCCCGCGGGGGCGCCGTCCGACGAATCCACCTGGTCCGACGCTTCTCCGCCGCACCGGGGGCCCCGGCCGGCCGAACGGCCCCCGGGCCGGGAGCCGGCATGACCGCACCCGACGACCCCCGCACCCGGGCGCGCTTCCTGCGCGTCGACGGCGTCCCGCTGCACGTCCGCACCGAGGGCAGCGGCCCGGTCTGCCTGCTCACCGGGGGCCTCGGCAGCAGCTGGTTCGACTGGGACCTGGTCGTCCCCTTCCTCACGCCCTACCGCACCGTGGTCCGCTTCGACCGGCCCGGCTACGGGCTGAGCGCCCCCGAGCCCGCCACCGGGCGGCCCGCTCCGACGGCCGCCGGCGAGGCCGAGCGGATCCGCGCGGTGCTGGACGGCCTCGGGCTGCGCGGGCCCTGCACCGTCGTCGGCCACTCGCTGGCCGGCTTCCACGTCGAGGCCTTCGCCCGGCTGCACCCCGACCGGGCCGCCGGGCTGGTCCTGGTGGACGGCAGCGTCGAACCGGCGGCCCGGCCGTACCCGGCCCCCGGCGCGCGCGACCTGGCGGCCCGGGCGCTCGCGGGCGCCGCCACCGCCGTCGCCGTGCCGTACCTGCTCGGCCCGACCGCCCGCCGACTGACGGCCCGGCTGTCCACGGTCTGCCGCGAGGACCTCGCCCCGGCGCCGCTGGTACGGCACTGCTACCGCACCGGCCGGGCCCTGCGCGCCCTGCTGCGGGAGAACGCGCGCTACCTCGACCTGGCCGCCGAGGTGGACGGGCTGCGGCGCACCCGGCCGCTGCCCGAGGGCCTGCCGGTCACCGTGCTCGCCGCCGACGACGGCTGCCGCAGCCGCCGTACCGAGGAGTGGCTGGCCGGCCAGCGGGAGCTGGCGGCGCTGCTCGGGGCCGACTACCGCACCACCGCCCCGGCCGGGCACCTGGTGATGTTCGACCGCCCGGACGCGGTGGCCTCCGCCGTCCTGGACACCTTCTGAGGCCGGGCATCCGTTGAGGCCGGGCACCTTCTGAGGCCGGGCACCCGCCGCGACGCCCACTGAAACGCCTCAGGCCGCCCACCGAAGTGAGCGGCCTGAGACCTTGCCATGTGCGCCGCCAGGGACTCGAACCCCGGACCCGCTGATTAAGAGTCAGCTGCTCTAACCAACTGAGCTAGCGGCGCCTGCTGACCCGGAGAACTTTACACGGCACCCGGTCGATCCGCCGAATCGCTTTCGGGTGGTCACCCGCAGTGATCGTCCGCAGTGATCACCCGCGGCGATCGCAGGAGGCCGGCTACGACTCCGGGTAGTGGCAGGCCGCCTGGTGGTCCTGTGCGGGGGTGTCGTCGAGGAGCGCCGGCCGTTCCTGTTCGCACCGCGTGCGGGCGGCCGGGTCGGCGAGGCGGGCGTACACCGGGCAGCGGGACGGCGGAGAGCAGGGCGCGGGTGTAGGGGTGCCGGGGGCGGTCGAAGACGGCGGAGACCTCGCCCTGTTCGACCGTCCGCCCGAGGTACATGACGCTGACCCGGTCGGCGAGGTGCCGGATCACCGAGAGGTCGTGCGAGACGAACAGGTAGGAGAGGCCGAGTTCGGCCTTGAGCGCTTGCAGCAGGTTGAGCACCCCGGCCTGGATGGAGACGTCCAGGGCGGAGACCGGTTCGTCCAGGACCAGCAGTTTCGGCCGGACGGCCAGGGCCCGGGCGATGGAGACGCGCTGGCGCTGCCCGCCGGAGAACTGGTGCGGGTAGCGGGCGGCGTGGTCCGGGTCGAGGCCGACCTGGTGCAGCAGTTCGGGCACCCGGCGGGCGATCTCCTCGCGGGCGGCGTGCTGGGCGCGCAGTGGTTCGGCGATGATGTCGCCGATCGGCATCCGCGGGTCGAGGCTGGCCATCGGGTCCTGGAAGACGATCTGCAGCCGGGCGCGCAGCCGGTGGGCCTCGGCGCGGGAGAGCTCGGCGGTGTCGTGGCCGAGCAGTTCGATCCGGCCGGTCTCGGGGGCGGTGAGGTTCAGCAGTTCGAACAGCGTGGTGGACTTGCCGGAGCCGGACTCCCCGACCAGGCCGAGGGTTTCGCCCTCCCGGAGGTCCAGGTCGACGCCGTCCACCGCGTAGACCTCGCCGACCCGGCGCTTGAACACCGTGCCCTTGAGGAGCGGAAACGTTTTGCCAAGGCCGCTCACCGCCAGCACCGGCGCCCGCGAGCTCCGGTCCCCCCGGTCCTCCGGAGCGGCCGACGGGGCCGGAAGCGCCGGCACCGGGTAGACGTCGGCCGGCGCGGGCCGCCGTTCGGCCAGCTCCGCCGACCGGACGCAGGCCGCCAGGTGACCGTCGCCCCCGGCCAGTTCCGGCTCCGCCGCCGAGCAGCGCTCCTCCGCCAGCGGGCAGCGGGCGGCGAACGGGCAGCCCGGCGGCAGGTCGGCCATCGGTGCGGGTGCGCCGGGGATCGGGACGAGCGGGCCGCCGAGCCCGTCCAGCCGGGGCACCGCGCCGATCAGGCCGAGCGTGTACGGGTGGCGCGGGGCCGCGAACAGCTCGTCCACCCCGGCGGTCTCGACCACCCGCCCCGCGTACATCACCGCGACCCGGTCGGCCATCCCGGCGATCACCCCGAGGTCGTGGCTGACCAGGACGAGGGCCGCGCCGGTCTCCCGCTGCGCGGTGCGCAGCACGTCCAGCACCTGGGCCTGGATGGTGACGTCCAGCGCGGTGGTCGGCTCGTCGGCGAGCAGGATGTCGGGGTCGTTGGCGATCGCCATGGCGATCATCGCGCGCTGGCGCATGCCGCCGGAGAACTCGTGCGGGAAGCTGTCCAGGGCCCGTTCGGGGGCCGGGATGCCCACCAGGTCGAGGAGTTCGGCGGCCCGGCGGCGGGCGGCGGCCCGGTCGACCCGCTGGTGGATGCGGACGGCCTCGGCGATCTGGTCGCCGATCCGGTAGACCGGGGTGAAGGCGGACAGCGGGTCCTGGAAGACCATGGCGATCCGGCGGCCGCGGATCGCGGCGAGCTCCTTGCCGGGCAGCCCGACCAGTTCCCGCCCGTCCAGTCGCACCGAGCCCTGGACGCCGGCCGTCCTCGGCAGCAGGCCGAGCACGGACAGCGCGGTGACGGACTTGCCGGAGCCGGACTCGCCGACGATGCCGAGGGTCTCGCCGCGCCGCAGGGTGAGGTCCACCCCGCGGACGGCGGGGACGGGGCCGTGCGGCCCGGCGAAGTCCACTCGCAGGTCGCTGACGGCGAGCAGGGGGGTGTCGACGGTGGTGGTCACGGCTTCTTCCTCCGGGCGGAGCGGCGGCGGGGCGCGCCCCCGGCGGTGGGGTCGAGGGCGTCGCGCAGCCCGTCGCCGATCAGGTTGACGGCGAGGACGAAGAGCACCAGCAGCCCGGCGGCGAAGTAGAACAGCCAGGGGAACACCGGGGCTTCGCTGGTCCCGGCGGCGAGCAGGGTGCCGAGCGAGACGTCCGGCGGTTTGACGCCGAAGCCGAAGTAGGAGAGCGCGGTCTCGCTCATCACGGCGCCGCCGACCGCGATGGTGGCGTCGATGATGAGGAAGGAGGCGACGTTCGGCAGGATGTGGCGGGTGATGATCCGCAGCGGCCGCACTCCCATGAACCGTGCGGCGCGGACGAATTCGCGCTCGCGCAGCGAGATGGTCATCGAGCGGACCACCCGGGCGGTGATCATCCAGTTGAACAGGGCGAGCAGCAGCACGAAGGCGATCCAGCCGGCGCTCTTCAGCCGGGGCGAGACGATGGTGATGATCAGGAAGCTGGGGAAGACCAGCAGCAGGTCCACCGCGAACATCAGCGCGCGGTCGGCCCAGCCGCCGAAGTAACCGGCGCAGGCGCCGACCAGGGAGGCCAGCACGGTGGAGAACAGGGCCACCAGCAGGCCGATGACCAGCGACTTCTGCAGGCCGCGGACGGTCTGGGCGAAGACGTCCTGGCCGATCCCGTTGGTGCCGAACCAGTGCTCGGCGGACGGCGGTTGGTGCAGCGCGCCGAAGTCGGGGGCGGCGTAGTCCCAGGGCGTGAGGTACGGCCCGCCGAAGGCGAGCGCGAACAGCAGCAGGACGATCACGGCTCCGGCGACGGCCCCGCGGGCGGCCAGCAGCCGGGCGAGGACGAGCCGGGCCCGGCCGGTGGTGCGGGGGGCGGCGGCCGGGGCGGCCGGTTCCACGGCGACGGTGGTCACGTCAGTTCACCTCCGGTCAGGACCGCACGCGCGGATCGAGGGCGGCGTGCAGGGTGTCGGCGAGGAAGCCGGAGGCGAGGACGACGACGGCGGTGAACAGGTTGACGGCGACGACCGAGTTGACGTCCTGTTCGTTGATCGACTGGATCAGCCACTCGCCCATGCCGTGCCAGCCGAAGATCGTCTCGGTGAAGATCGCGCCGGTGAAGATGCCCAGGAAGCTGTAGGCGAACATGGTCGACATCGGGATCACCGCGGTCCGCAGCCCGTGCTTGACCAGCGCCCTGCGGCGGGTGAGCCCCTTGGCCTCGGCGGTGCGCAGGTAGTCGGAGCCGAGCACGTCGAGCATGGTGCCGCGCTGGTAGCGGCTGTAGGTGGCGAGGCCGCCGAGCGCGAGCGAGATGGTGGGCAGCAGCAGGTGCAGCGCCCAGTCGGCGAGGTGGGCGCCGAGGCCGCCGGTCAGTCCGGGGGTCTCGTAGCCGGTGAACGGGATGACGTCGTGGCCGGCCGCGTCCTTGGCGGCGATGGCGCCGTTCTTGAGGAACAGCGCGACCAGGAAGACCGGGGTGGAGAGCAGGACGAAGGAGAGCACGGTGAGCAGCCGGTCGGAGATCCGGTACTGGCGGACGGCGCTCCAGGCCCCGGCGGCGATGCCGAGGACGATGCCGAGCAGGCTGCCGAGCAGCAGCAGCCGCAGCGAGACCCAGACCCGGCGGCCGAAGTCGTCGGTGACCGGGGTGTCGTGGATGGTCCGGCCGAGGTCGCCGTGGAGCAGCCCGTCGGCCCAGTGGCCGAAGCGTTCGACGACCGGGGTGTGGTCGTTCAGGTTGAGCGCGGTGAGCTGGCGCTCGACCGACTCGGCGGCCGGGCGGGGGACCTTGGCGTCGAAGTAGGTGCGCGGCTGGAGGGCGGTCGCGGAGATCGCGTACGCCAGGAAGACGGCGGCGATCAGCAGCACCGCGTAGTAGCTCAGGCGCTTCGCCAGGTAACGGAGCATCAACGGCCGCCCGGGGTGGGGGAGGGGCCGACGCGTCTGGTGGGCATCGGGTGGTGGCCTTCGGTCGGGGCCCGTTCAGGCCTTCGGACGGCAGGAGGACGAGGCGGTACGGGGAAAGCGCAGGTCAGAGTCTGGCAGCGGTGCGCGGCCGGGGTGTTGCGGCAGTATTGCCGCGGATGACTTCTGGATCAGGTGTGCGGTCCTCCCCCTGGTGACGGAACTGATCGGCTGTTACGTTCTGCTGGCTCGGTGCCGACTTGGCTGCCCACGCTCAAGCCCCGCCACACCTCGCGCGGCACAACTGCCCGTTACCGCCCGTTTCGAAGACCTCACCAGGGGGACTCCATGGACGCTTCCACCACGGCCCGCCGCCTCGGCCGGGCGACTGCCCTCGCCGTCGCCGTCGCGCTGGCGGTCACCGCGTGCACCTCGGGCGGGGGCGGCTCGGCCGACAAGGTGGCGAAGAGCGAGCCGCCCCGGCAGGACTCCCAGGACATCAACGCCAAGCCGCTGGACCAGGTCAAGGACGGCGGCGAGGTGCGGTTCCCGCTGTACCAGTGGATCACCCAGTGGAACCCGCTCCAGGTGGACGGCACCTACGGCGACGCGGTCTCGATCATGCGCGCCCTGGAGCCGTCGCTCTTCAACACGGACGCCTCCGGCACCTTCCAGCCCAACGCCGACTACCTGCTGGACGCCAAGGTCACCTCGACCTCGCCCGAGGTGATCACCTACAAGCTCAACCCCAAGGCCAAGTGGTCGGACGGCAAGCCGCTCAGCTACCTGGACTTCAAGGCCGACTGGCAGGCCAGCAACGGCAAGGACCCGGCGTACAACATCGCCGACCCGTCCGGTTACGAGCAGATCTCCGCCGTCGAGCAGGGGGCCGACCCGAGCGAGGTGAAGGTCACCTTCTCCGAGCCGTACGCGGACTGGCAGAACCTGTTCCGCCCGCTGATCCCGGCGGCCGGCATCGCCACCCCGGACGACTTCAACAAGGGCTGGGTGGAGAAGATCCCGATCACCGCGGGCGCGCTGAAGATCGGCGTGGCGGACAAGACCGCGCAGACCCTCACGCTCGTCCCGGACCCGGCCTGGTGGGGCACCAAGGCCAAGGCGGACAAGATCACCTTCCGGGTGATGACCCAGTCCGCGACCACCCAGTCGTACCTCAACAACGAGATCGACCTCGCCACGGCCGGCACCGCCGCCGCGTACGGGCAGCTCAAGGACGCCAAGGACACCGCGATCCGGGCCGCCAGCCCGTGGGACGAGGTGCACATCTCCTTCGGCTCCGGCGGCGCGCTGGCGGACCAGAAGGTCCGCCAGGCGCTCGGCAAGGCACTCGACCGGTCCGCACTGATCAAGATCGCCAACAACGGGGTGCCGGTGGAGTTCAAGCCGCTCGGCAACCACATCTTCATGCCCAACCAGACCGGCTACCAGGACAACTCGGGCGAGTGGGCGAAGTTCGACGTGCCCGCCGCCAAGAAGCTGCTGGAGGACGCCGGTTGGAAGGAGGCGGGCGCCGGCCAGCCGCGCACCAAGGACGGCCAGTCGCTGCAACTGCACTGGACGGTCAACGAGTCCACCCCGCAGGCCCAGATCGACCTGGCCACCGCCGCCGCCGCGATGTGGCTGCAGGCCGGGGTCAAGGTGAGCCTGGACAAGGTGCCCGCCAACGACTTCTTCACCAAGTACGTGAACCCGGGCAAGTTCGAGATCGCGAGCTGGCGCAACACCGACTCGTTCCCGCTCTCCAAGAGCCTGGGCAACTTCCGTCTGCCGGTGGGGGACAACACCTTCAACAACCCCTCGCGGATCGGCAGCCAGGAGGTCGACGACCTGCTCAAGAAGGCGGCCGGGACGGTCGACCCGGTGGAGGCCGCGAAGCTCTACAACCAGGCCGACGCGAAGATCTGGGAGCTCGGCCACACCGTCGAGCTCTACCAGCGGCCGACCGTGGTGGCGACGCGCAAGGGCCTCGCCAACTACGGCGCCTTCGGCCTGGCCGGGGAGGACTACGCCAAGGCCGGCTGGGAGAAGTAGCCCCCGCCGCGGACGCGGCGAGAGCGACCGGGCGGCAGGCGCTGGCGAGCAGCGCGGTGATCACGAGGCCGGTGGTACGGACACGGGAAGGCCGGCTCTGCCGCCCCCGCTCTCCTGCCACCGGCCTTGACCTTCCGCGTTGCCCGCAGGCCGCCCGTGTCGTGGGGCCCCGCAAGGCCCGCGCTCGCTTCCAACCGGGGACGAATCTAGCGGGGCCGTCCGGCCGGCCGCGGCGCAGCGCGCGGGGCGCGCCCGGAAACCCGCCGCGCTGTCACCCGGTTCGCGCACCGGGGCGTCAACTACGGCTGACGGCAAGGAAAAAAGCGAACGAAAGGCGCAATCGATCCCGGGACCGCGAACCGCTGCGCCCGTCGCGCCGGTGCGTGCGCGGGGCCCGGGCCGCTGCCAGGATGCGCGGGACAGCCAGCCCCTCCCGAACCCGGAGCAGCACCGATGGCCAGCGAATCCGCCGCCGCCCCCCACCCGCGCCCCGTCGACCCGCCCCCGGTGCGCCGGATGGTCCCGCGCGACCGGGACGAGCCGCACCGGGTCGCCACCCCGCTGGAACTCTTCTTCGACCTCTGCTTCGTGGTCGCCGTCGGCCAGGCCGGGCGCGAGCTCGCCCACTCCCTGGCGGCCGGCCACTACGGCGACGGCCTGCGCGGCTACGCGATCGCCTTCTTCGCGATCTGGTGGGCCTGGATGAACTTCACCTGGTTCGCCTCCGCGTACGACTGCGACGACGTGCCGTACCGGGTCACCACGCTGGTGCAGATCGCCGGGGTGCTGGTCCTCGCGGCCGGGGTGCCCCGGCTGTTCGCCACCCAGGACCTGACGCTGGCGATCGCCGGGTACGTGGTGATGCGCCTGGCGATGGTCACCCAGTGGCTGCGGGCGGCGGCCAGCGAGCAGGGCGAGGCGCGCCGGGTCGCCGTGCGGTACGCGGTCGGGATCGCGATCTGCCAGGTGGGCTGGGTGGTGGTGGTGCTGCTGCCGGACGCCGTCCGGCCGGTGGTCATCCCGCTCGGGGTGCTGTGCGAGCTGGCCGTGCCGGTGGTCGCCGAACTGCGGATGCAGACCTCCTGGCACCCGCACCACATCGCCGAGCGGTACGGGCTGTTCACCCTGATCGTGCTCGGCGAGACGGTGGCGGCCGCGACGGTCGCGGTGCAGTCGGCGGTGGACGAGCACGAGGAGCTGGGCCGGCTGCTGCCGGTGGCGATCGGCGGCCTGCTGATCTGCTTCGCGGCCTGGTGGATCTACTTCGCCCGGCCGGTCCACGAGCACCTGCGCTCCAACCGGCAGGCCTTCGCCTGGGGGTACGGCCACTACCTGGTGTTCGGCGCGGCCGCCGCGATCGGCACCGGACTGGAGGTGGCGGTGGAGTCGGCCGTGCACCAGGCGGAGATCTCCGCGACGGCCGCCACCGCGACGGTCACCGTGCCCACCGCGCTCTACCTGCTCACGGTCTGGCTGCTGCACTCCCGGCACACCAAGACCGGCTTGGCGCAGGCGCTGGCCCCGACCGGGGCGGTGCTGGTGCTGGCCTGCACGGCGTTCGGGGGCTCCGGTGTGCTGGTGGCGGGCCTGGTCTGCGCGCTGACCGTGGCGGTGGGCGTGCTGCTGCACAGCCGGGAGGGCTGACGGGGGCTGATTCTCAGGCGCAGTCCAGCAGGATCGGCTCGTGCCGGGCCAGCCAGGCCAGGTAGGCCGGGTTGACCTTGGCCAGGTCCAGGTAGGCGGCGCGCAGTTCGCCGTACAGCGCGTCCAGCGCGGGCTGGCTGAGCGCGCGGGGGCGCCAGGTGAGCAGCAGTCGGACGGCCAGCGGGTCCCCGTACACGGGGCGCACCACCGTGCCGGGACCGGGGGCGGAGGTCGGCTGGCAGGGGCGGACGGCCTCGCCGGAGGCGACCAGTTCGGCGGCGGTGGCGTTGTCCCGCACCTGGACCACCCGGGGGTTGAGCCCGGCATCGCTGAACACCCGGCGCATCGCCGCGTACTCGTGGTCGGCGGTCGGGTCGACCATCCAGGTGTCCTCGGCGAGGTCGGTCAGGTGGACGACCGGGCGGGCGGCGGCCGGGTGTCCGGCGGCGAGCGCGACGAACTGGGGCTCACGGGCCATCAGCACCCGGTGCTCGGCGTCCGGCGGCACCCGTAGCGGGAAGCCCTCGCTCTCGTAGACGAAGGCCACGTCCAACTGGTCGGCGGCGACCATCCGCAGCAGGGCGCTGGCCGAGACGTCGACGTGGATGGTGGTGTCGGTGTCCGGCAGCCGTTCGTGCACCCGGCGCAGCCAGGCGGCGACCGCCCGGCTGCCGACGCTGCCGATCCGCAGCCGGCGCTGCCGCCCGGGGCCGGCCGCGTCGCGGGCCTCCTGGCGGGCGGCGGCCACCAGCGCGGCCATCTCGGTGATCACCGGCCGGGCCCGGGACAGCACCGAGTGGCCGAGCGCGGTGGGCCGGCTGCCGGTCTGCTCGCGGGTGAACAGGGTGCCGCCGATGGCCCGTTCGATGCGGTGCAGCTGGGTGGTGAGGGAGGGCTGGGTCATGCCGAGCTGGAGCGCGGCCTTGCGGAGGCTGCCGGTGTCGGCGATAGCGCACACCACCCGGAGGTGTCTCACGTCGAGCTCCACGCCCGGAGCATAGACGCCACCCGGCCTTGTCGCCAAGGACATGACAGAACAAGGCGCGGCGGGAGGGCGCGCCGCGGGCCCCGCCGGTATGCGGCGGTGCTATCGCCGGTTGACATCATCCGCCGCGGGCCCGGGCGGGTCGAAGCTCAGGGACAGCGAATCCGCCCCGGCCCCACCGGGGCGCCCCCACCGTCGCCGCAGCCGTGTCCGGCCCCCACCGGCCCCGGCGGTTCGGCGTACCGCGAATCCGGAGCCCCCACATGAAGCGATCCGTGCTGTCCGCGACCCTCGGCCTGGCCCTCGCGGCCGGTCTCGCCGTGCTGCCCGCCGCCGCCGCGTCCGCCGCCACCCCCGGCCCGGCCGTCCAGGGCTACACCGCCTCGACGTACGCCGGTTCGGCCGCCGAGGCCGCGAACAACCAGGCGTTCTTCCACGCCGTGATGGCCTCCGCCAAGGCCAAGCAGGCAGCCAACCCGTGGCTGCAGACCGTCACCGTCACCTACGACACCGCCAGCGCGCCCTCCTTCACCAGCCAGATATCCCAGGCCGCGCAGATCTGGAACAGCTCGGTCAGCAACGTCCAGCTCCAGGTGAGCAGCGGCACCGGCGACTTCTCGTACTACGAGGGCAACGACAGCCGCGGCTCCTACGCCAGCACCGACGGCCACGGCCACGGCTACGTCTTCCTCGACTACCAGCAGAACCAGCAGTACAGCTCGCTGCGCGTCACCGCGCACGAGACCGGGCACGTGCTCGGCCTGCCCGACAACTACTCCGGCCCGTGCAGTGAGCTGATGTCCGGCGGCGGCCCCGGCCCGTCCTGCACCAACCCCTACCCCGACAGCAACGAGCGCGGCCAGGTCGACAGCCTCTGGTCGAACGGCGTCGAGTCCGTGAACTAGGCAAGCCCGTGAACTGGGCAAGCCCGTGAACTGGGGAAGCCCTCGAATCGGAGGAGCCCGCGAACTCGTTGCGGCGCCAAGGAAGTTGCCGATGCCCTTCGGGTGCGGGGGGGGGGGGGGGGGGAGGGGGGGGGGGGGGGGGGGGGGGGGTTTTTGGTGGGGGGGGGGAGGAGGGGGGGGGGGGGGGGTTGGGTTCTTCGGGGAGTTTTCCCCCACCACCCCCAAGGGGCCGTGACAAAGACAGGTGTTTTTTTCCCCTCTCCTGGGCGGTCC
>NZ_JBWKEQ010000037.1:22166-88511 GCF_056435365.1 Kitasatospora sp. NPDC043949
TTCTTGCCTACCAGCCGTCCTCTCCCTCCTCCTCGTCTCCCCCCCCCCCCCCCCCCCCCCCCCCCCCCCCCCCCCCGCTCGGTTGCTTCCCCGATCGGGAGCCTAACCGCCGGTGGAGCGGAATGCCAGGGGCACGCGCGAGTCAAGGCCGGTTAAAGACATCTCAAACCCCTTTTCCGCAAGGGGTATTGATCGAAGCTATCGCGGGTTGACATCATCCGCCCGCCCGCCGGGCTGCCCGAAGCTCTGGGGACATCACCCGCTGACCAGGTGTCCCCCAGGGCCGGCCCCCAACCGGCCACGGCACCACCGGAATCGGAGCCCCCACATGAAGCGATCCGTGCTGTCCGCGACCCTCGGCCTGGCCCTCGCGGCCGGTCTCGCCGTGCTGCCCGCCACCGCCGCGTCCGCCGCCACCCCCGGCCCGGCCGTCCAGGGCTACACCGCCTCGACGTACGCCGGTTCGGCCGCCGAGGCCGCGAACAACCAGGCGTTCTTCCAGGCCGTGATGGCCTCCGCGAAGGCCAAGCAGGCCGCCAGCCCGAACCTGGCGACCGTCGTCGTCACCTACGACGCCAGCTCGGCACCGACCTTCCGCACCCAGATAGCCAACGCCGCGCAGATCTGGAACAGCTCGGTCAGCAACGTCCAGCTGCGGGCCGGCTCGGGCGGCGACTTCTCGTACTACGAGGGCAACGACAGCCGCGGCTCCTACGCCAGCACCGACGGCCACGGGCGCGGCTACGTCTTCCTCGACTACCAGCAGAACCGGCAGTACAACTCGGTCCGGGTGACCGCGCACGAGACCGGGCACGTGCTCGGCCTGCCGGACCACTACTCCGGCCCGTGCAGCGAGCTGATGTCCGGCGGCGGCCCCGGCACCTCCTGCACCAACCCGTACCCGAACAGCACCGAGCGCAGCCGCGTCAACTCCCTCTGGGCGCGCGGCTGACCTTTCTGAGGACCACACCTCGGCCCGGCCGCAGTCCGCTGCGGCCGGTCCGGGGCGTTGTCGGTGCCGCGTGCGAGCATTCGGGCGAGACCCGTTCGCCCCCGACCGTGAGGTGCCGCCGCCATGCCGCGTTCCGCCCCCGACCAGCTCACCGACCTGCCGTACGCGGACCTGCTCCGCCCCCACACCGGGCGGCTGCGCAGCGACGAGCGGTACGACACCACGCACTTCGACGGCGGCGAGCACACCGACGAGTCGGCGGCCGGGGCGGCGTTCCTGGAGTGCGCCTTCACCGGGGTCGCGCTCAGCGGGGTCAAGCTGCGCCAGGCCCGCTTCAACGAGGTCTGGGTGCAGGCCGGCCGCTGGGTGGCCTGCGACCTGAGCGACACCGAGTGGCAGGACAGCGCCTTCGTCGGCGGCGTGCTGGCCGGGGTCGCCGGATACGGCTCGGCGCTGCGCCGGGTGGTGTTCCGCGGCTGCAAGCTGGAGGCGGTCAACCTGCGGGCGGCCGTGCTGCGGGACGTCGTGTTCGAGGACTGCCTGCTGCGCGACGTGGACTTCGGCGAGGCCAAGCTGACCGAGGTGTCCTTCCCCGGCTCCACGCTGGAGGAGGTCCGGCTGCGCGGTGCCACCCTGAAGAAGACCGACCTGCGCGGGGCCGCCCGGCTCGGACTCGCGGACGGCCACCAGGGGCTGCGCGGCGCGGTCATCAGCTCCACCCAACTGCTGGAGCTGGCGCCGCAGTTCGCCCAAGCGCTGGGAATCGAGGTCAAGGACCGCTGACCAGCCACCCGCTCCGTCCCTCCCCGGCGTTTCCGCCGCCCGTTCAGCCCGGCGTCGCTCGGTGACACCCGGACGAACAGTCCGCCAACCCTGCCGCGCGCATCTGGTGGACGCCTCCGGCCGGGGTGGAAGATGCTGCGCGATCGATGAGCCCCGACTTGTGTACACAACATCGCCAGATCGCCAGTGAAGGGACGGGCCGGGCTGATGGCCGAGCTGAGTCGTAGGAAGTTCGTCACGCTGTCCGGTGCCGCCGCGGCGGGACTCGCCGTGGCAGGCACCAGCGCCGCAGGGGCCGCCCCCGGCGCGCCCGCGGTGGCCTCCACCGCCACGCTCCAGCAGACCGGCACCATCAACGACGTGCAGCACGTGGTGATCCTGATGCAGGAGAACCGCAGCTTCGACCACTACTTCGGCACGCTGCGCGGCGTGCGCGGCTTCGCCGACCGCAGCGCCATCCAGATAGCCGGCGGCTACAGCGTCTTCAACCAGCCCAACGGCCTGCTCGGCCGCCAGTACCCGTGGCAGTTCAGCCAGACCAAGCCGGCCGGCGGCGCCGACCCCGAGCGCCTCGCCCAATGCAACGGTGACCTCAGCCACGGCTGGAGCGATCAGCACAAGGCCTGGAACAGCGGCAAGATGGACTCCTGGGTCGCCGCCAAGGGCAACGTCCGCACCCTCGGCTTCCTCACCCGCCAGGACATCCCGTTCCACTACGCGCTGGCCGAGAACTGGACCATCTGCGACGCCTACCACTGCTCCGTGCTCAGCGCGACCGGCCCCAACCGCACCTACCACTGGTCCGGCCAGATCGACCCGGCCGGCAGCGCCGGCGGCCCCGCGTACGACGGCGGCGACGAGAAGGGCCTGCGCTGGCAGACCTACGCGGAGGCGCTGGAGAGCGCAGGCGTCAGCTGGAAGGTCTACCAGAACGCCGCCGACAACTACGGCGACAACGCCCTCGCGTACTTCACCCAGTTCTCCGGCGCCCCGGCCGGCAGCCCGCTGGCCGTCAAGGGCATGGGCTCGGTGCCCAAGGCCACCGGCAGGACCCCGGACGACATCGCCGCCGCGATCAGGGCCGACGTGCTGAACGGCACCCTCCCGCAGGTCTCCTGGATCGTCCCCGACCAGGCCTCCTCCGAACACCCGTACGCCACCCCGGCCGACGGCGCGCACTTCGTCCACCTGGTGATCGACGCGCTGAACGCCGACCCGAACGTCTTCAACTCGTCCGTCCTGTTCATCAACTACGACGAGAACGACGGCTTCTTCGACCACGTCCCGCCGCCGGCCGCCCCCGCCGGCACCCCGGGCGAGTTCTACAACGGCACCAACATCGGCCTCGGCTTCCGCGTCCCCATGATCGCCGTCTCGCCCTGGACCCGCGGCGGCTGGGTCAACTCCGAGACCTTCGACCACACCTCCGTGCTGCGCTTCCTGGAGACCTGGACGGCCGCCCTCGGCACGCCCGCGCAATGCCGGAACATCAGCGACTGGCGCCGCCGCGTCTGCGGCGACCTGACCAGCGCGTTCGACTTCGCCAACCCGGTCTACGGCCTGCCCGGGCTGCCCGACACCTCGCAGACCATCGGCCTGTCGGCGTGCGGCCCGCTGCCCAACCCGGCCCCGGTCAACAACCAGCTGCCGATCCAGGAGACCGGCACCCGGCCGGCCCGCGCCCTGCCGTACCAGCCGAACGCCAACCTGGACCACCTGGAGTTCGGCTCCGGCGGGGTGATGAAGGTCTGGATCACGATGGACAACGGGGGCGCGGCAGCGGCGAAGTCCGCCCACTTCGCCGCCTACGCCAACGCCTACCGCAGCGGCGGCCCCTGGCAGTACACCGTCGACCCGGGCGGCACCACCAGCGACTTCTTCAACTGCGGCACCAACTTCGGCGGTGGCCCCTACGACCTCACCGTCGTCGGCCCCAACCGCTTCCTGCGCCGCTTCAAGGGCGACGCCACCAAGGCCGGCAAGAACGCGGCCGTCACCGCCTCGTACGCGGTCGAGCCGGGGACGGGCAAGCTGGCGGTCTACTTCAAGCTCGCCAACTCCGGTACGACGCCGCTGACCTTCACCATCGCCTCCAACAACTACCGGACGGACGGCCCCTGGACGTACCAGGTCCCCGCCGGCGGCAACGTCACCGATTTCTTCAACGCCGTGGCCTATAACAACGGCTGGTACGACTTCACGGTGACGGTGGACGCGGACGCCGGCTGGTCCCAGCGCTTCACCGGCCACCTGGAGACGGGCACCCCCAGCGTCACCGGCTGACGGTCGTTGCTACATGGACGGAGACCCCACTACCCGCCTCGCCGGGCAGTGGGGTCTTGGGCGGACCGAACAGGGGGATCGGACGGCGGAGTCGCACGGTCCCGTCGCCACCGTGGATGCCGTGCTGGGGCTGGAGGTCTCCGTGCACCCACCCTTCGGCGTGGAGGTCTGCCACGGCGCGGCACAGCCCGACCGCAGCGGCCAGGGCCTCGTCCCGCCCTCCTTCGCCCTTGCGCAGGGGGCGGAGGGCCTGCCAGGTGGACGGTCCGACCAGCCACGGGGTGACGAACCAGACGCCGCCGTCGAACCGGCCGGCGGTCACGGTGTAGCCGGGGAGCTGGTCCAGCACCGAGGCTTCCCGCGCGGTGACCTCGGCGGCCTCGCCGGTGCCGAGCTTGATACTCGCGACGCGCCGCGGACCGGTCGCCTTCCAGACCGCCGAGCCCCGCCGGTTGCTGATCTCCTCCAGCTCCAGCGGTCCGCAGATGGCCGCCGCGGTTTTCAGCGCTTCGGCGGCCTCAGGAGTGAACTCGCCCATTCTCTTACTGCCTTCCACTCGCAAGGGATGTGCCGCTTGCGAGATGCGTCGGACCCGCTCCGAATGCGCCGGCCTGCTCCCCTTGCGCTCTTGAATGTCCGTCATCTCTGCGGAACGGTAATGCAAGGACGCGCAACCGGCTTGGCACGGGAGGACCCGATGGCACTACGGTTCAACGGGATGGACCCCGAGACCCAGGGGAACGGATCGCCGACGGTGTGGGTGGACGACCACGAGCGGGAGCTGGTGTTCCAGGGCTGGAAGCCCAGGGAGGAACTGCTGACCGAGGTCAGCACGACCGAGTGGGTTCCTGGCCACACGATCGGCGTCCCCGAGGGTGAGGCCGTGGTCCGTATCCCGCTCCGCATGGCGGCGATCATTAGGAAGGCACTCGATGACGCAGAACGTTCCGGACTTCTCTGACCTGCTCAAGGCCGCGCAACACTCGGCCGTGCACCTGGAGATGCGTGACTGGTACGGCGTGGGCGATGAGTCGACGGACTTCGCACGCTTCCAGCGGAGCGGCGTCCACCCCGATCTCGACCCCGAGTCCGAGGGCTGGGCCGGGTGGGTGCCTCTCGTCCGGGAGGCCGTCAGCCGGGGCGTGGTCATGCGCAGGGCCCGGATCGTTTCGGAGCCGGTGACCGACTACATCCGCTTCGAGCACGCCGGGACCGCCGTGAACGTCGCGGCCGGCGAACAGGTCCGTTGGCTTCCGCGCCGCCGGGCGTCGGACATCGCACTACCGGGCAATGACTTCTGGGTCTTCGACGGCCGGTTGGTCGAGTTCAACCACTTCACCGGCGTCGGGGACTGGGCCGACCCCAAATATGAACTGTCCGAGGACCCGGCGGTGGTGAAGCTCTGCGTCTCGGCCTTCGAAGCCGTCTGGGCGCGGGGCATCGACCACCCGGAATACACCGTCTGACCTCTGCGATATCCCACCGGACAGCCAGTTCATGCCCGCTTCTCCCTCATCCAGCGCGCAGGCCGCCCGCGCCGCCGTTGCCGCGCGTCTGCGCGAGCTGATGCTGGACGCCGGCCTCAAGGGGCAAGAACTGTCTGCCCGGTGTGGATGGCACCCGGCGAAGACCTCGCGCATCCTCTCCGCGAAAACGGCCCCTTCCGATGCGGACGTTCGGGCCTGGTGCATCGCCTGTGGCGCCGAGGAACAGGTGCAAGACCTCATTGCCACGGCGCGCGCGGTGGAGTCGATGTACATGGAGTGGCGTCGGCTCCAGCGCAACGGCATGCGCAAGGTCCAGGAGGACGTCTACGCGCTGAACGAGCGGGCCCGTCTGTGCCGGGTGTACGTGTCCAACGTCGTGCCCGGATTCTTCCAGACGCCGGCCTACGCCACGGCCTTGATGCGCTCCATCACGCAGTTCCAGGGAACTCCCGACGACGTGACAGAGGCCGTTGCCGCCCGCGTGGCCCGCAGCCGGTTCCTGTACGAGGGCGGCCGCCGGTTCGTGGTGTCGATGGAGGAGTCAGTGCTGAGGTACCGCATCGGCGATACCGAGGTGATGCGTGGCCAGCTTCGGCACCTGCTCACCGTGGGGCCGCTCGCCACCGTCTCCCTCGGGATCGTTCCGTTCACCGCCCAGCGCACCGTCTGGCCGCTGGAAGCGTTCTACTTGTTCGATGACCGGCACGCCGTGGTGGAGACCCTGACAGCCGAGATCAACGTCAGGCAGCCTCGCGAACTGGCCGACTACGCCAAGGCGTTCGTCCAGCTGTCCGAAGCGGCCGTCTACGGGGACGCGGCTCGCGCCGTGATCACAGCCGCGCTCGACACTCTCGGGTGAATCGGCGCAATATCTCGCAACTTCGTTGAGGCCGGGCGTGGCTTCTCCCTACCGTCGTTGGTGTTGCTCGGGCCGTGGAAGAGCACGGCAACGAAGAACATGGAGGCGCAGCACAGATGACAACCGCACCGTGGGGCACGACCCGAATGGGTCCGTACCCGGACACCCGCTCGGTCCCTGCCGTCTCGGCCGTGATCGACCCCGAAACGCAGGTTGCCGTGTTCGTGGACGATCAGGGTCGCAAGGTCGAGATGGGGGCGCACGGCACCAGCACGGAGACCAGCACGCCCACGAACACGGGCGGCGGTGACGGGCAGAGCGGCGGGCAGAGCGCACCCACCGACATGGACAGCATGCCAGCGAACGACCAGGACCAGGGCGCCGGCTGACATGGCGCAGGATCGACACCGGGCTGTCCTGGTCCTGACCAACGCGCACGACGTGACGGCCGATGTGGTGCTCCGCATCCTGGCCGAGCGCCGAGTCCCGGTCGTCCGGGTGGACCCCGGTGCCGATCTGCTCGGGGGTGCCTCGCTGACCGCCCACTACAGCAGGAGCGAGCAGCGGGGCACTCTCCGCACATCAAGCCGGGAACTCGACCTCACTCGGGTGCGGTCGGTCTGGGTCCGCCGGCCCTCGCCCTACCGGGCGCCGCCGGGACTGGACGAACACGCGTCCAAGTTCACCAGTGCGCAAGCATTTTGGGGTGCTGGCGGCATCTTCGCGTCGCTTCCCGACGCCCACTACGTCAATCACCCGTGGCACATCCGGAACGCGGAGTACAAGCCCGCACAGCTTGTCGTGGCGGGCCGGAGCGGTTTCCTGGTGCCGAACACGGTCATCACCGCCGATACCGACGAAGCGCGCCGGTTCTGCGCCGACCAGTCCGGCGGAGCCGTCTACAAGCCGGTGTGGGACAGCCGGTACCGAGCCCCCGACGGCACTGCGCAAACGGTGTGGGTACGGGAAGTCGATCCGGCCGAGATCACCGACGCCGTGTCCGTGTGTCCGCACATGTTCCAAGCCGCCGTGTCCAAGTCGTTCGACGTGCGGGTGACCGCCGTGGGTGACCGGTTGTTCGGTGTCCGGATCGGCAGTCCCGATCTCGACTGGCGCGAGCGTCAAGACCTGATGACGTGTACGCCGATCGAAGTGCCCGGGCCCGTTGCGCGCTCTGTGATCGCTTATCTGAACGAACTCCGCTTGGTTTACGGTGCGTTCGACTTCGCGGTGACCGCCGCAGGTGACTGGTACTTCCTTGAGTACAACCCCAACGGCCAATGGGCCTGGCAGGGTGTCGACACCGCTTCGGCGATTGCCCACGCCATCGCCGACCAACTGGAGAAGGGCCCCGACTCGTGAGCGCATCGGCTCAGCTCCGCGCCGCCCTGGTGGACGGGCTCACCGGGGACGACGCGGTCGACGATCCGGCCTGGAGGGCCGCCGCGTTGGCGGTGCCCCGGGAACTGTTCGTCGGATCGTTCTTCGCGGCGGTCCCGGGAAGCAATCCGACCGCGTACCGCCCGGTGCACAGGACCGACCCTGGTTGGCTGGAGCAGGTCTACTCGAACGAGACGCTGGTCACCCAGCTCGACGGGCGGACCCGCCCCGAGAACGTGGCCGAGGGGGCGGTGATCGGGACTCCGTCGTCATCGTCCACCTTGCCGTCGCTGGTGCTGCGCATGTGGCACCAGCTCGGCGCCGAGACCGGGCACCGGGTGCTGGAGATCGGCACGGGGACCGGCTACTCGACCGCCCTCGGCGCGCACCGCCTCGGGGACGCCAACCTGACCAGCATCGAGTACGACCCGGCGGTCGGCGCCACTGCCGCTGCCGCGATCAAGGCGGCGGGGTTCGCTCCCCGGCTGGTCATCGGTGACGGGCTGCTCGGCGACCCGGACGGGGGCGAGTACGACCGGCTGATCGCCACCTGTGCGGTCCGGTACCTGCCACCCCGCTGGCTGCACCAGGTGAAGCCCGGCGGCGTCATCCTGGCCACCCTGTCCGGGTGGGGGCTCGGGTTCGGACTCGTGCGGCTGGTCGTGACGGCCCCGGGAGAGGGGACGGGGCTGTTCATGCCCGGCTACACCAGCTTCATGATCGCCCGCCCGCACGACCGCCCGCCACGCCAAAGCCTCTCGCTGCTTCCGGGGGACGAACGTCCGTCGCGGATCGACCCCGAGGTCATCGGCACGTGGACCGGCAGTTGGGTCGCCCAGCTCGCGGCGCCCTCGGCCGAACGGATGGGAGCCGGCGGGCACCAGATCCTCTCCGACGTGGCCACCGGATCGCAGGCCCGGACCATGTCCAACCCTGACGGGGGATGGGCCGTGGTTCAGCGTGGCCCGCTCCGGCTCTGGGACCAGGTGGAGAACGCCGTCGAAGCCTGGCAGCGGGCCGGCGAGCCGCACCAGGAGGGGTTCGGCATGACGGTCTCGGCGGCCGGGCAGCGGGTCTGGATCGGAAGTGCGGACGGACCGGGCTGGAACCTGCCGATCTGACCCTTGTGCTCAGACCGGGCGTCAGGCGGTGTCGAACTCGCCGGCTCGGAGGGCGGAGACGAAGGACTGCCAGGCCTCGGTCGCGAAGAGGAGGGCCGGGCCGTCGGTGTCCTTGGAGTCTCGGACGGGGACGGTCCCGGACGGGATCAAGTTCCCCGCGACCTCGATGCAGTCGCCGCCGTTGCTGCTGTACGAAGACTTGAACCACTGAGGCTCGGCGGTCACGGTAGTTCCTCTCTCAGCTGGCTGATCAGGGCCACAGACTCGGCTTGTGAGAGTGCGAGGGCCTGTAGCTGATAGTAGGCCGTGAGGATCGGCGGTACTGCGCCGCTGTCCCGTTCCAGGTTCCCTTGTTGCGCTGATTCGGCGTAGGACATCAGCGATCGGTCCGGAAGGGTGATGATGTTCACCGGGAGATCGAACGATCGTTCCTCGCCTATGGCGTACGGAGCCACCTGGAGAACGGTGTTGGGCATCCGGGCGAAGGCTGCAAGCTCGTCGAGCTGGGCGGCCATGATGGACTTTCCGCCGACCGGCCGTCGGATGCAGCTCTCATCCAGGACGACGTGGATCAGCGGAGGGGTTTCCCGGCGCAAGTTCGCCTGTCGGCGCGCAAGGTAGGCAACCCGCTCCTCAGCCTGGTCCTCCGTGATGCTGCCCCGCCGGAGCGCGCCCGCCGCGATGGCCCGTGCGTAGTCCATGGTCTGAAGCAGCCCCGGCACGATACCCAAGGTGAACAGTCTCAGTTCCACCGCCCTTGACTCGTGCGCGACGTACTCCGGGAAGCCTTCGAGGAGCGCCGAGGTCTTGAGGTCGAGCGCCTTGCGGGCGAACACGCGATCCCATCCGAAGGCTTTGTCAAGTTCGCGAGCCAGGCGCGGTGTTGGGGGACGTCGACCAGTTTCCACGGCTGACACGTGCGTGGGTGAATAGCCGATGGCGCTCGCCAAATCTTCCTGCCGCCAACCCCGTTCCTCTCGTGAGCTGCGGAGGAACGCACCGAACTCTGCGGCTGGAGACGAGTCGGGGTCCAGCTCGGCCTTGTTCATGAACCACTCTCCAAGCACGTTTGAGAGGTTGAAGGACGTCCAATGCTAGAGGACAGTGGCGACCCCGGGTAGTCATTAAACTACGGAACGGAGTCAGCTGTGGTGAGCAAGGAGTCCCCGACCGGGCCGCTCTACCGCCCGCAGGTCGGCGAGTTGGTCGAGGACGGGACGACCGGCAGGGACGTCGTCTACATGGGCGTCCCCGCCGAGCCCCGTGGTCGGACCGCGTGAAGCGCCAACCGGCGCTCGGCGTCGACGTGTTGGCCGTAGTCCTCATGTTCGGCGTCGTCGCGTCCGAACCGATCATCCGGCGGGCCACCCGGCGGCGACTCAGCCGGGACCGCCGCCGATGACCGACCCTCCGACCTGCCCCGCACCGGACTGCTGCGCCCCGGTCGATCTGCTCAACGACGCCAACGCGGCCGGACGGACGTGGAACTGCCCGAACTGCGCCCGGTGGGGCGTCGCCTGGTCGTCGGGCTACCTGGCGAACCAGCCGTTCGAGGAGCCCCTCGTCGTCCTCGGTCGCCGGAAAGTCCGGAAGGTGGTGAACCGCGATGCCGATGTTCGGGCGCGCGTTCCTCGGCCTGATGCGTAAGGCTCGGGTCACCTGCTTGTGGCTCTGGGGTGCACACCTCCAGTTCGCGCCGCCGGTCCTGTGGCTCAGCCCTGAACGGCGCCGAGCGGTCGCGGCGGTGGAACGGACACTCGCCGAGGAATGGCACATCCGGCAGACCTGCGACGAGGCCGCCCGGGACGCCCTGCACGCCGAGCTGTCCGAGGCAGTGGCCGGACTCCACCTCGCCCCGGCGCCCCGCCGCCGACCTCGGGCGGCGCCCCGACCGCCCAACCGTCCCAACTAATTACGACGGCTCAGACGAACGGGCCGCGCGGGAACCACGGGTCGCGGACCTCCCGGGGCCCGTCCGGAGTCAGCAGGGTGAGGGTGTACGGCGAGGCCGCGTACTCGGCGAGCTGCACCGAGCCGTAGCGGGTCTCCAGTTCGGCCTGCACCGGGACCGACAGCCTGCTCAGCGCCCGCCGCAGTTGCAGCGCGTCCCGGCGGCTGATCGGGTGCGGGGTGCGCAGGACCAGTCGCAGCGGGCTCAGCGGTCCGGCGACCGGCACGCCGGTGCCCAGCTCGTAGCCGACCGCGCCGATCGGGCCCCAGGACAGCCGGTGGTCCGCGACCAGCCGGCCGACCGCCGGCAGCAGGGCCAGCGCCGGAATCCCGGCGACCCGCTCGGGGTCCAGCCGCCCGCACCGCCCGGCCAGCTGCTCGGGCCGCAGCGTCCGGGCCACCGCGGCCCAGGGCGCCAGCGCGTCCAGCCGCTGTCCGGGGCGTGGCCCGCGCACGATCACCGGGATCCACTGCTCGGGGGCGGCCTCCGGGTCCCGGGTGCAGCGCTGCGGGTGCGGCACGTCCGCCGGGGTGCCGACCAGGGAGGGGGCCCGGCCGACCGTCACCCAGGGGTGCACCCGCAGCACGGCCCGCGTCCAGTCCGGCAGCTCGCCGCCCGCCAGCGGGCGCAGCGAACTGGGGCACTGCATCAGCAGCAGGTCGTGGGTGCCGGGCAGCCGCCCGTCCAGCGCGGCCAGCGGCCCGACCCGCCGGCGCGGCCCGTCGTGGGGGTCCTCGGCGGTGCGACGGGCTTGGCGGGCGGAAGGTGCGACGGTCACGGTGGGCTCCAGACGGTGGCGTCAGTTCGGCCGACGGCTCCAATCTGCGCCGGGTGCCCGCCTCCGCGCCACGGCCGTTGGGCGCGTTCACCAGGGACCAAAGGCTCAACGTGCGACTCCGGGTGCCCGGTGTGAGAGTGGGGGAAGCCCGGTATCCGTTCGGAGGAGGAGTCATGGGCATCTTCGACAGGTTCCGCCACAAGGCGCACGAGGCGACCGGGCAGGACGCCGCCGAGCGTGCCGCCATCGCCCACGACGAGGCCGTGGACGCGTACAGTCCCGAGATCGAGCGGGCCCGCGAGACCCAGGAGGCCCGCGAGTCGGAGCGGCGTGCCGCCCAGGACGAGGCCGACCGGCGCGCGGCCGAGAACATGACGGCCGAGGGCGACCCCTGGGGCTGAAACCCCAGAAGACCCCCAAGCCCCAAGCCCCAAGCCCCCAGGTCACCGCGCCCGCGGCGGCAGCGGCGGGCGTCGCAGATCCGGCCGGGGGGTGTCCTCCGGCGGGGGAGCCGCGGCGGGCGCGTCCTCCAGCAGGTCCAGCGCCAGCTGGACGGCGGCGACCAGCTCGGGGTGGCGCCCGCGGGCCCAGTCGCGCGGGGTGCGCAGCACGTGCACGTCCGGTTCGACGCCGCGGTTCTCCACCGACCAGCCGAGTCCGCCTTCGAACCAGGAGGCGTTCTTGGGCACCGAGATCCGGGTGCCGTCGCCGAGGGTGTGCCGCCCGGTCATCCCGACGACCCCGCCCCAGGTCCGGTTGCCGACGACGGGGCCGAGGCCGAGCAGCTTGATCGCCGCGATGACCACGTCGCCGTCCGAGCTGGTCGCCTCGTCGGCGAGCGCCACGAGCGGGCCGCGCAGTGCGTGTCGGGGCCAGCGGACCGGCTGGCGGTCCCGGCCGAAGTCCCAGGCGAGGACGTGCCGGGTGAGTTTCTCCAGGACCAGTTCGGAGACGTTGCCGCCGGCGTTGCCGCGCACGTCCAGGACGAGTGCGGGCTTGTCCAGCTCGCGCCGCAGGTCGCGGTTGAACTGCGCCCAGCCGGAGCCGCCGAGGTCCGGGATGTGTAGGTAGCCGCACCGGCCGTCGCTGAACTCCCGGACCAGGAGGCGGCGTTTGGTCACCCAGTCCTGGTAGCGGACGGCCCGTTCGTCGGTCAGCGGGGTGACGGTGATCCGCCGTACCGGGCCGTCCGGGCTGCTACGCAGGGCCAGTTCGACGGTGGTGCCGCCGGTGCCGGCCAGCAGCGGCAGCGGGCCGCGCACCGGGTCCACCGGGCGGCCGCCGACGGCGAGCAGTTCGTCGCCGTCCCGGACGCCCTGGGCGGCGAGCGGGGCGCGGGCGCGCGGGTCGGAGGTCTCGCCGGGCAGCACCCGCTCGACCAGCCAGCGTCCGTCGGGGGAGCGGTGCGCGTTGGCGCCGAGCAGGCCGAGCGGCTGCTGGCCGAGCGAGGGCCCTTCGGCGCGCCGGGACGGGGTGACGTAGGCGTGCGAGGTGCCGAGTTCGCCGAGGAGTTCGCGCAGCAGGTCGGCGAAGTCGTCGGGTGAGCAGACCCGGTCCAGCAGCGGCTCGTACTGGGCGGTCAGGGCGGGCCAGTCCAGGCCGGACATCCGCTCGTCCCAGAACTGGTCCCGGACGATCAGGGCGGCCTCGTGGTAGGCCTGGCGCCACTCGGCGGCGGGGTGCACGGTGTGGGTGATCCGCCGCAGGTCGACGGTGCTGCCGGCGCCACCGGTGACCGGGACGATCCGCAGGGTCCCGGCCGAGTAGACCGCGATCGAGCCGCCGTCCCCGGAGACGGCGTAGCCGTCCAGCTTGTCGACCAGGGTGGTGCGGGTGCCCCGGGCGAGGTCGAAGTACTCCAGCGAGGGGCGGCCGGAGGTGTCGTCGGGGCTGGCGAAGGTCTGCCCGAGGGTGCCGGAGATCGGCCAGCGCAGCCAGACCAGGCCGCCGCGCACCGCGTCGGTGGCCGAGTACTTGGAGGCGATCACCGGGAACTGCAGCAGCCGCTCGCCGATGCCCTGCGGGTCGACGCGGACGGTGCCGTCGCCGCCGCCGTTGCCGCGCGGGGCGCCGTCCTCGGCGGGCGCGGCGAACGGGGACGGCGTGTCGGCGGTGAGCGGGACGAGGTAGGGGCGGCAGCCGAGCGGGAAGGAGAGGTCGCCGGTGTGCACGTCGTGGACGGGGTCGAAGCCGCGCCAGGACAGGAAGGCCAGGTAGCGGCCGTCCCGGGTGAACACCGGCTGCTCGTCCTCGAAGCGGCCGTCGGTGACTTCGGTGACCGGCCCGGGTGCTTCGGTGCGGGTGAGCCGGATCCGGCGCAGCGAGCGCCCGGCCACCGGCTGGGACCAGGCGATCCAGTGCGAGTCGGGGGAGAAGCGGGCGCTGGAGACCGGCCCGTAGCCGGAGGCGGCGAGTTCGCGGACGGCGCCGTCGGCGGCGGCGACCAGCAGCAGCCGCCCGTCGGAGGCGGCGACGGCGAGGTGGGCGCCGTCGGGGGAGGCGGTGAGTTCCAGGACGCGGCCGATCCGGTCGGCGGCGAGCACCCGGTGGCGGTGCTTCTCCGTTTCCTCGTGCCCCGGCAGCGGCATCACCTCGATCGCGTCGGCGCCCTCGGCGTCGGTGATCCAGGCGGCCTCGCCGGTGTGTCCGAGGATCACCGGCAGCCGGGTCCGCACCCCGGGGGTGTCGGCGAGCGCGCGGGCCGGGCCGTCCTTGTGGGTGAGCCAGTACTGGCTGCCGCGCACGGTGATCACCCCGGCCCGGCCGCTCTGGTCGCAGGCCAGGTCCTTGACCTGGGAGGCGGCGCTGACCTGGTACGGGCGGCGGCCGGCCCGGGCGCCGCCGAGCGGGACGGCGAGCCGGCGCGGGGCGGGGGCGTCCAGGCCGTCCAGCAGCCAGAGGTCGCCGGCGTGCTGGTAGACGATCCGGGTGCCGTCGGTGGCGGCCTCGCGGGCGTAGTAGGAGGCGTGGTCGGTGTGCCGGCGCAGGTCGGTGCCGTCGGGGCGGCAGGAGTAGACGTTGCCGATGCCCTCGTGGTCGGAGAGGAAGGCGATCCGCCCGGCGACGGGCATGGGGGAGGCGAGGTGGCCGGGGTGGCCGGCCAGGATCTGTTCGCCGTCCGCCCAGAGCCGGCCGGTGGCGCCGCCCCGGTAGCGCTTCCAGGCGGCGGGCTCGTGCGGGGCGGCGCCGGTGAGCAGCACGGTGCGTTCGCGGCTCATCTGGGCGTCGCCGACGGGGCCCCAGGGCATCCGGTGGCCGGGGGAGCCGTCGGGCGGCAGGGCGTGCGCCCAGGTGTAGTGGCCGAACGGCTCGTGGTAGGAGGTGACGGCGAGCACCTCGCCGTCCGGCAGCCAGCCGCGCACCCGGGTGTCCTGGCTGCCCCAGTGGCTGAGCCGTTCGGCCTCGCCGCCCTCGACGGGGGCGGTCCACACCTCGGGGGTCAGGTTCAGCCAGCTGGTCCAGGCGAGGGTGCGGCCGTCGGGGGAGAAGCGGGGGTGGCTGACCCGGGTGCGGTCGCAGCTGACCCGCCAGGCCCGGCCGGCGGCGCCGTCGGCGTCGAGCGGGGCGATCCAGATGTCGTCCTCGGCGGTGAAGGCGAGCAGCCCGCCGTGCAGGTGGGGGTAGCGGAGGTAGCCGGGCGGGGTCACCCCTCCATCCTTCGACGGAGTGTCACCTCCGGCAACCGGGGCGGCCCGTCGGGGCTGCCTGGCGGACGGTGCGTAGGCCGCGGACCGGTCTGGACCATTGACACCGCAGTGTCGAATCCACTTCAGTGGTCTAGTCCAACTTGGGTGCCAGGCCGGGCCGCTCCCCCCACTGGCGCGTGCTCCGGCGTGCCCTCGGACGTCCCCCACGACCGCGCCATCGCAGGAGCCCCCGCATGCGCAGAACCACACCCGCACCCGCCCCCGCCCGCCGGAAGCAGCCCCGCACCCTGCTCGCCGCCGGCACCGCCTCCGCCGTCGCCGCGGCCACCCTGGTCGGGGTCACCCTGGGCCTGGCGCCCGCCGCCTCGGCCGGCGAGTTCCTGGTCAACGGCGGCTTCGAGTCCGGCTCGCTCGGCCCCTGGAGCTGCACCGCCAACTCCGGCAGCGTCGTCACCAGCCCGGTGCACGGCGGCGGCTACGCCCTCGCCGCCGCGGCCACCGCGGGCGACACCGCCCAGTGCGGCCAGACCGTCACCGTCGCCCCCAGCACCACGTACACGCTCAGCGCGTACGTCAACGGCTCGTACGTCTACCTGGGCGTCGACGGCGGCGGCCCCAGCACCTGGACCCCCGGCACCGGCGGCGGCTACCAGAAGCTCAGCGTCAGCTTCACCACCGGCGCCACCCAGACCAGCGCCACCGTCTACACCCACGGCTGGTACGGCCAGGGGACCTACTACGCGGACGACGTCTCGCTGGACGGGCCGGGCGCCCCCAGCCCGACGCCGACGCCCACCGGGTCCCCGACGCCCACGCCGACCGCGACGCCCACCGGCACCCCGACGGGCACCCCGACCGGCACCCCGACGGGCACGCCCACCGGGACACCGACGGGAACGCCCACCGGCACCCCCACCGGCACCCCGACCACCCCGCCGCCCGGCAGCCACGCCCTGGTCGGCTACCTGCACGCCAGCTTCGCCAACGGCGCCGGCTACACCCGGATGGCCGACGTCCCGAACTCCTGGGACTTCATCGACCTCTCCTTCGGCGAGCCCACCTCCGTCACCTCCGGCGACATCCGGTTCAACCGCTGCTCCGTCACCGACTGCCCGACCGTGGAGTCCGACGCCGACTTCAAGGCCGCCATCGCCGCCAAGCGGGCCCAGGGCAAGAAGGTGCTGATCTCGATCGGCGGCCAGAACGGCCAGGTCCAGCTGACCACCACCGCCGCCCGCGACACCTTCGTCAGCTCGGTCTCGGCGATCATCGACAAGTGGGGCCTGGACGGCCTGGACATCGACTTCGAGGGGCACTCGCTCTCCCTCAACACCGGCGACACCGACTTCAAGAACCCGACCAGCCCGGTCATCGTCAACCTGATCTCCGCACTGAAGACCCTCAAGGCCAAGTACGGCCCGGGCTTCGTGCTGACCATGGCGCCGGAGACCTTCTTCGTCCAACTCGGCTACCAGTACTACGGTTCCGGTCCCTGGGGCGGCCAGGACCCGCGCGCCGGGGCGTACCTGCCGGTCATCTACGCGCTGCGCGACGACCTCACCCTGCTGCACGTCCAGGACTACAACTCCGGCTCCATCATGGGCCTGGACAACCAGTACCACTCGATGGGCGGCGCCGACTTCCACGTCGCGATGACCGACCTGCTGCTCAACGGCTTCCCGGTGGCGGGCAACACGAACAACATGTTCCCGCCGCTGCCCGCCTCCAAGGTGGCCATCGGCATGCCGGCCACCACCAACGCCGGCAACGGCTACGTCGCCCCGGCCGAGGTGAACAAGGCCCTGGACTGCCTCACCAAACTGGCCAACTGCGGTTCGTACGT
The DNA here is from genome assembly GCF_056435365.1 of Kitasatospora sp. NPDC043949. Taxonomy (NCBI): domain Bacteria; kingdom Bacillati; phylum Actinomycetota; class Actinomycetes; order Kitasatosporales; family Streptomycetaceae; genus Kitasatospora; species Kitasatospora sp. NPDC043949. The sequence continues at coordinate 39,251 of NZ_JBWKEQ010000037.1, forward strand.
GCCGCGTTCGGGCGCCCAGCCGAACCTGCGCGGGCTGATGACCTGGTCCGTCAACTGGGACCAGTTCGGGGGCCGGGAGTTCTCCAAGAACTTCGACGGCTACTTCCGCCGCTGAGGTGACGTCGGTGGGAACCGTGCTTGAACCTGACACCGGTGTGAGGATCGAGCATGGTTCCCATGGCGACCACACAGCTCCCGACTCCCTTAGCCCGCACCCCTTTTCCCCTGCCCGCCCTGCTCGCCCTGGCCACCGCCGTCTTCGTCACCGCGCTCACCGAGACCCTGCCCGCCGGCGTGCTGCCCGGGATGGGCGGGGCCCTCGGCGTCAGCGAGTCGGCCGCCGGGCAGACCGTCACCGTCTACGCGCTCGGGACCGCCGCCACCGCGATACCGCTCACCGCAGCCACCGCCGGCTGGGGCCGCAAGCGGCTGCTGCTCACCGCGATGGCCGGCTTCGCCGCCGCCAACACCGTCACCGCGGCCTCCGCGAACTACCCGCTCACCCTGGCCGCCCGCTTCCTCGCGGGCGTCGCGGCCGGCCTCGCCTGGGCGCTGCTGGCCGGGTACGCGCGCCGGCTGGTGCCGGTCGAGCAGCAGGGCCGGGCCATGGCGGTGGCGATGGCGGGCGTGCCGGTGGCGCTGTCGCTGGGAGTGCCGGTCGGCACCTTCCTCGGCCAGGCGCTCGCCTGGTGGGTGCCCTTCCTGGCCATGACGGCACTGGCGCTCGGCGTGATCGGCTGGATCGCGGCCCTGCTGCCGGACCAGCCCGGACGACCCGCCGGTGAGCGCGCCCCGGTGCGGAGCGCGCTCACCGTGCCCGGGGTGGCGCCGGTGCTCACCGTGACGGTGCTCTTCGTGCTCGCCCACACCATCCTGTTCACCTACATCGCGCCCTTCCTCGACCGGACCGGCCTCGGCGACGCGACCGACACCGTGCTGCTGGTCTTCGGCCTGGCCTCGCTGGCGAGCATCTGGTTCACCGGTTCCCACATCCACCGCCGGCTACGGCAGTTGACGATCGGCGGTGCGCTGCTGGTCGCCCTGTCCGCGGGCCTGCTCGGCCTCTGGTCGCACAGCACACCGCTGGTGTACGCCGCCGCCGCGCTCTGGGGCCTGGGCTGGGGCGGCGCCCCGACCCTGTTGCAGACCGCCGTCGGCGACGCGGGCGGCGAGCGGGCGGACGCCGCCCAGGCGGTACTGGTCACTCTGTGGAACGCCGCGATGGCGGGCGGCGGCGTGGTCGGCGGCCTGGTGCTGGGCCGCCTGGGCACCGGCGCCCTGCCCTGGACGGTGCTCGCCCTGATGCTGCCCGTCCTGGCGGTGGTCACCGGCGCCCGCCGCCACGGCTTCCCGACCGGGCGCCGTTAGCGCAGCTGGAGCCCGTTGGCCAGCAGCTCGGCGACCAGTTCGGGCCGGGCCGTCGCGACCGAGCCCGCCGAGTACGGCGGCTGCGGGTCGTACTCGATGACCAGCTGGATCGCCTCCGCGGTCGCGTCCCCGGCCATCAGGCCGGTCAGCGTCAGCGCGAGGTCGATCCCGGCCGAGACCCCGGCCGCGGTCGCGTACTTGCCGTCGACCACGACCCGCTCCGTCCCGGTCGGCTCCGCCCCGAACTTCTTCAGCGCGTCGAGGCAGCACCAGTGCGAGGTGGCCCGGCGCCCCGCCAGCAGTCCGGCGGCGCCCAGCAGCAGGGAGCCCGAGCAGACCGAGGTGGTCCAGGTGGTGGTGGCGTCCACCGCGCGCACCCACTCCAGCACGGCCTGGTCGGCCAGCCGGGCCTCCGTCCCGGGCCCGCCCGGGACGAGCAGCACGTCGGCCGCGGCCACCTCGTCCAGGGCGGCCTCCGCGGTCAGCGACAGGGTCTTCATGTCGGTGCGGACCGGGCCGCGCTTCGCGGCGGTGAACACCACCTCGGCGCCGGGGATGCGGGACAGCACCTCGCAGGGGCCGACGGCGTCCAGGGCGGTGAACCGGTCGTAGAGCAGAACGGCGATGCGCATCAGTGTCCTCCAACAGGATCGGGTCGGAAGCGGCGTCGGTACTCGGCGGGCGGGGCGGCCAGGGACCGGACGAAGGCGCGCCGCATCGCCTCCGGGGTGCCGTAGCCGCAGGAGCGCGCGATCTCCTCGATGCCGTCGGCGGTGTCCTCCAGCAGCCGCCGGGCGGCCTCCAGCCGGACCCCGTCCACGTACCGGCCCGGGGTCACCCCCACCTCGGTGGCGAAGGCCCGGGCGAAGTGCCGCGGTGACAGCGCCGACCTGCGGGCCAGCGCCTCGACCGACAGGTCGGCCTCCGGGTGCTCGGCGATCCACCGCTGCACCTCGCGCAGCGGCTGCCGGGCCGCCACCTGGGCGGCCAGCTGGGTGCTGAACTGGGCCTGGTTGCCCGGCCTGCGCAGGAAGACCACCAGGTGGCGGGCGATCAGCAGGGCGGCGTCGCGTCCCAGGTCCTCCTCGACCAGGGCCAGCGCCAGGTCGATCCCGGCGGTGACCCCGGCCGAGGTGGCGACGTTCCCGTCCCGGACGTGGATCGGGTCCGGGTCCACCTCGACGTCCGGGAACCGCCGGGCCAGCGCCTCGCAGTACGCCCAGTGCGTGGTCGCCCGGCGCCCGGCCAGCAGCCCGGCCTCGGCGAGCAGGAAGGCCCCGGTGCACACCGACACCACCCGCTCGGCCCGGCCGGCCAGCTCCCGGATCCGTGCCACCAGCGCACCGTCCGGGAGGTCGCTGCCCAGCCCGCCGGGGACCAGCAGGGTGTGCACCGGCCCGACCCCGGCCAGGTCCGTGTCCGGCAGCAGCCGCAGCCCGCTGTGGCTGCGCACCGGCCCGCCGCCCGGGGAGGCGGTGGTCACCCGGTACGCCCCCGGCTGCCCGGCGGCCGCGCCCGCCCCCGCGAACACCTCCACGGGACCGGTCACGTCGAGGCTCTGCACGCCCTCGTAGAGGACGACGACCACGCTGCGCGCTCTCATGCGACCAGCCTGTCACCGGGCCGCAGTGGCAGCAATGACCCGTTTCCCACCTTTCCTGCCACAGTCGGCGGGGATGCCGGTGGGATTGCCGGCGGGGAGCGCGGAAACGCCGGAAGGCCCCTCGCTCTCGCGAAGGGCCTTCCGGCTGTCTGTGCGCCGCCAGGGACTCGAACCCCGGACCCGCTGATTAAGAGTCAGCTGCTCTAACCAACTGAGCTAGCGGCGCCTGCTGACGCGGAGAACATTACCTGGTCAGCAGCCGAAACACACAATCGGCCCGGGTGGCTGCGCACGCAGCGTCACGGCACCAGGACCACCTTGCCCCGGACGTGCCCGGCGCCGACCAGCCGGTGGGCCTCGGCGGCCCGCTCCAGCGGCAGCGCCTCGGCGATCTCCAGCCGCAGCCCGCCCGCCTCCCACAGCCGCACCAGCTCGGTCAGCCGTGCGGCCGTGCGCGGCCCCCGCAGCCCCCGTACGCCCAGCCGCTCGGCCTCCGGGTAGTCGACCACGGTGCCGATCCGGCTCCGGTCGGCGACCAGCTCGACCGAGGCCGCCAGCGCGCCCCGCCCGGCGGCGTCGAAGGCGGCGTCCACGCCCTGCGGCGCCACCGCCCGGACCCGCTCGACCAGCCCCTCGCCGTACGCGACCGGGATCGCGCCCAGGTCGCGCAGGTAGTCGTGGTTGCGCTCGCTCGCGGTGCCGATCACGGTGGCGCCCCAGGCCCGGGCGAGCTGGACGGCGACGGTGCCGACCCCGCCGGAGGCGCCGTGCACCAGGACGGTGTCGCCGGGGCCCACCGCGAGCAGGGTGAGCGCCAGGTGCGCGGTCTGGCCGGAGGCGGAGAGCGAGCCGGCCTGCTCCCAGGGCATGCCGGCGGGCTTGGCCACCAGCTGGGAGGCGTCCACCGTGACGAGCTCGGCCTGGCTGTCCAGGAAGCGGAAGCCCAGTACCTCGTCGCCGACCTGCCGGCCGGAGCCGCCCGGTCCGAGTCGGTCCACCACTCCGGCGAACTCGTTGCCGAGGACGAACGGCGGCTCGACGACGGCCCCCGGCGGGCGGAAGCCCTCCCGGATCGCGAGGTCGACCGGCTGCACCCCGGCCGCGAGGACCCGCACCCGCACCTCGCCCGGTCCGGGTTCCGGGTCGGGCACCTCGGTGACCCGCAGGACCTCCAGACCGCCGGACCGCGTGACGGTGACCGCCTTCATGTCTGCTCCCGCCCTCTCGAATGTTCGACATTCGACTGCTTGACTGTTCGAACACCCCCGATCCTCGGACCTGAAGTCCGCTTGAGGTCAAGCGATTGTTCGGCGTGTCTTCACTGATGGGCGCATTGTCAGATTTATCCTGGGCGGCGCTCAGCCGTCCGTTGTGGAGAGGAACGTTTCCGTGGGCCAGCTGCCCCTGTTCTTCCTGGTGCTGCTCGCCTCCGTGGTGACCATGCCGCTCGCACGCAAGACCGGAGTGCCGCAACCGGTCCTGATGACCCTGCTCGGCATCGTCATGGCGCTCGTCCCGCAGATCCCGGACGTCACCATCGAGCCCGAGCTGATCCTCCCGCTGGTCCTGCCGCCGCTGATCTTCGCGGTCGCCCGGCGCTCCTCGGTGCGCTACTTCAAGGCCAACGTCCGCTCGATCCTGCTGCTGGCCGTCGCCCTGGTGGTGGTCACCACGGCCGCGGTGGCCGGGGCGGTGCACTGGCTGCTGCCCGCCCTGCCGGTCGCCGCCGCGATCGCGGTCGGCGCGCTGGTCTCCCCGCCCGACCCGGTGGCCGCCGTCGCGGTGGCCGGCAGCGTCGGCCTGCCCCGGCGCCTGGTGTCGATCCTGGAGAGCGAGGGCCTGTTCAACGACGTCACGGCGATCGTCGTCTACTCGCTGGCCATCGAGGCCGTGGTCAGCGGCGACTTCTCGATCGGCCACGCGGTGCTGCGCTTCATCCTGTCCGCGGTGCTCGCCGTGGTCGTCGGCATCGCCCTCGGCTGGGTCAACACCAAGCTCGCCGAGCGCCTGGACGACCCGACCCAACAGGTCGCGCTCAACCTGCTGGTGCCCTTCGCCGCCTACGCCATCGCCGAGGAGATCCACGGCTCCGGCGTGCTCGCGGTCGTGGTCTGCGCGCTCTACCTCGCCGAGCGGGCCTCCGACGCCGACGCCGTCTCCTTCCGGCTGGTCGGCAACGCCTTCTGGGAGGTCGTCGAGATCCTGATCACCGGCGTCGCCTTCGGCCTGATCGGCCTGGAGCTGGCCACCGTGCTCAAGGAGGCCGGCCGCGGCTGGACCGGCTTCATCGGCGACGCCGCCGTGGTCATCGGCGTGGTCGTGGTGGTCCGACTGCTCTGGCTGCTGCCGGCCGGCTGGCTGTCGAAGAAGCTGCGCAGCGGCGACGACGAGGACACCCCGTTCAGCTGGAAGGAGAGCGTGATCCTCTGGTGGTCCGGCATGCGCGGCGTGGCCACCGTCGCCCTGGCCCTCGCCATCCCGCTCACCCTCCACTCCGGCGAGGAGTTCCCCGAGCGCGGCCGCCTGGTCTTCATCGCCTTCAGCGTGGTGCTGTTCACCCTGCTGGTGCAGGGTCTCACCCTGCCCTGGCTGGCCAAGCGGTTCGAACTGGACATCGACCAGGACAAGCACGAGCAGGCCGTCCGCCAGCTCTGGTGGCGGGCCGCCAAGGCCGGGCTCAGGCGGCTGGGCGAACTGGAGGAGCAGGACCGGCTGCCCGCCGAGGTCGCCGACCGCCTGCGGGACCGTCAGCACGACCGGCTGGCCCGGCTCTGCCCGGAGAACTACGCCGAGGAGGAGGCCGCCGAGGCCAAGCTGCGGCTCAGCCAGTGGCGGGCCGCCCGGGAGGTCGAGCAGGAGATGATCGCCGCCTCCCGGCGCGAGATGCTCGCCGCCCGCAGCGAACTCGGCGCCGACCCGGAGCTGGTCGACCAGGTGCTGCGGGGGCTGGACCTGCGCTCGGAACGCAAGTGACGGCCTGTCCGGCCCCGCCGGGCGGAATGTGCGCGACCGGCTCCGCGGTTGCATAGGCTGAGCCCGGGCAGGCCGTCAACGGAGTCGGCGCACCACCAGTACCCGCACGACCTCGCGAGACCCTCACCGCCTGGCCCTGCCGGTTTCCGCACCCAGATGAATCGAGGAACCACCGATGTCGGAGACCCGTGCCGACGCCCGCACCCCGCTCGACCGCACCCCGCAGTGGGCCGCCCTCGGCAAGCACCGGGCCGCGCTGGGCGAGACGCACCTGCGCGAGCTGTTCGCCGCCGACCCGGAGCGCGGCCGCCGCTACACCCTCCAGGTCGGCGACCTGCACGTGGACTACGCCAAGCACCTGGTCACCGACGAGACGCTGGAGCTGCTGCGCGAACTCGCCGCGGCCACCGGCGTCGCCGAGCTGCGGGACGCGATGTTCCGCGGCGAGAAGATCAACAACACCGAGCACCGCGCCGTCCTGCACACCGCGCTGCGCGCCCCGCGCGGTGCCGTGATCGAGGTCGACGGCGAGAACGTGGTGCCCGCCGTGCACGCCGTCCTCGACAAGATGGCCGGCTTCGCCGAGCGGGTCCGCGGCGGCGAGTGGCGCGGCCACACCGGCAAGCCGATCCGCACCGTCGTCAACATCGGCATCGGCGGCTCCGACCTCGGCCCCGCGATGGCCTACGAGGTGCTCCGCTCGTTCGCCAAGCGCGACCTCGACGTCCGCTTCGTCTCCAACGTGGACGGCGCCGACCTGCACGAGGCGGTCCGCGACCTCGACCCGGCCGAGACGCTGTTCATCGTCGCCTCGAAGACCTTCACCACCATCGAGACCATCACCAACGCGGTCTCGGCCCGCGACTGGCTGCTCACCGGGCTGGGCGCCGGCACCGAGGCGGTGGCCAAGCACTTCGTCGCGCTGTCCACCAACGCCGAGGGCGTGCGGGACTTCGGCATCGACACCGACAACATGTTCGAGTTCTGGGACTGGGTCGGCGGTCGCTACTCCTACGACTCGGCGATCGGCCTCTCGCTGATGATCGCCATCGGCCCCGACGCTTTCCGCGAGATGCTGGACGGCTTCCACCTGGTCGACGAGCACTTCCGCACCGCGCCGCCGGAGCAGAACGTCCCGCTGCTGCTCGGCCTGCTCGGCGTCTGGTACGGCGCGTTCTTCGACGCCCAGGCGCACGCCGTGCTGCCCTACTCGCACTACCTGTCGAAGTTCACCGCCTACCTCCAGCAGCTGGACATGGAGTCCAACGGCAAGTCGGTGACCCGCGACGGTTCGCCGGTGACCTGGCAGACCGGCCCGGTGGTCTGGGGCACCCCCGGCACCAACGGCCAGCACGCCTACTACCAGCTGCTGCACCAGGGCACCAAGCTGATCCCGGCCGACTTCATCGGCTTCGCCAAGCCGGTCGCCGACCTGCTCCCGGGCCTGGTCGCCCAGCACGACCTGCTGCTGGCCAACTTCTTCGCCCAGACCCAGGCGCTGGCCTTCGGCAAGACCCCGGAGGAGGTGGCGGCCGAGGGCGTGCCCGCCGAACTCGTTCCGCACAAGACCTTCCAGGGCAACCACCCGACCAGCACCATCCTGGCCGCCGAGCTGACCCCCTCGGTGCTCGGCCAGCTGGTCGCGCTCTACGAGCACAAGGTCTTCGTCCAGGGCGCGATCTGGAACATCGACTCCTTCGACCAGTGGGGCGTCGAGCTGGGCAAGGTGCTCGCCAAGCGGATCGAGTCGGTGCTGCTGACCGGCGAGGGCGCCGAGCAGCTGGACAGCTCCACCGCCGAGCTGGTCGCCCGCTACCGCGCGCTGCGCGGCCGCTGAGCCCCGGTCGGGCCGTCCGCTCCGGTGGGCGGCCCGGTCCTGTTCCCTTGTTCCCTGATTCGCTGATTCGAGCGGGAAACGCCGAGAGGCCCCTTGCTTTCGCAAGGGGCCTCTCGGCTGTCTGTGCGCCGCCAGGGACTCGAACCCCGGACCCGCTGATTAAGAGTCAGCTGCTCTAACCAACTGAGCTAGCGGCGCCTGCTGACAGAGAAGACTTTAGCAGCGCCCGGGGTCCGCGCCAAAATCGAATACCGGCCGTCCTCCGTTCACCCCCCGGTCACGGCCGCCGCGCCGGCGGGCACGGCCGCAGCCGGCTCCCGGGCCGCACGCACGCACGCCCACAGCACCACCGAGGCGCCCGGCAGCCACGGCTCCCGGTCCTCCGGGGCGACGATCCACCGGCCGGAGCCCAGCCCGGGGGAGTCCGGGCCGTTCACCATCCGCTGCACCGGCGGCACGGTCACCGCGTCGCCCTTGCCGTGGCACAGCAGGGGCGGCACGTCCCGGGCCCACTCCTCCCAGGCCAGCAGCCTGCGCAGCCGGGGCCCCGCGCCGGGCTGGACGAACAGCAGCGTCCGCCCCCGGTAGGAGGCGACCGGCCCGCAGCCCGGCCCGGAGGCCCACAGCTCGTCCAGCACCCGGCGGCCGAACAGCGACGGCATGCTGATCACGTCGAAGGCGCGCCCGCAGGGCAGCACCGAGGGTGCCCACGGCCGGGCCTCCCAGAGGGCGCGCATGCTGCGCGGGTACTCGCTGGCGGAGGCGAGCCAGGCCTCGCCGGCCACGGTGACGTACTCCACCGACTGATACGTCCAGATGTCCACGGACAGCAGCCTGTGCCGTCCGCGGGCCGGACGGGAGGGAAAGCACGGTTTGCCGTACAGGACGACGGGGAACGGCGTACCCTTCCCCGCTCGCGCATATGCCAGCGGCTGATGCCGGAGCACCGGGGCCCGGCGCTCCGGCGCCCCGTGCCCGGCTGCGCTCAGTCCTCGTGGCGGCGGGGCTGGAGCAGCCCGCGGCCGTACTCGATCATCTTGGCCGCGTAGTCGGGGGTCCAGTCCGCCCGCTGCGCGATCTCGGCGTCGGACAGCGCGTCGAAGCGGCGCGGGTCCGCCAGCTGTGCGGCGGCGACCGCCTGGAAGTCGGTGGCCCGCTCGGCGGCCGTCCGGAAGGCCAGGGCCAGCTCGGTGGAGCGGCGCAGCAGGTCCGCGGGGTCGTCGATCGACTCCAGATCGAAGAATCGTTCCGGCTCCGGTTCGGCGGACTGCGGCTCGAACAGCAGCTGCACCGGACGCAGACGCCGCGCGGGGTCGGCCTGACCGCCGTGGTCGGACGCCTTCGTGTGGGAGTCGGGCATGAACGGACACCTCCGGGTCTCGGTGGGGGTGGGCGGCGGCTGCTCCGGGCCGCGCCGCACGGCCGTGGCCGCCGTCCATTGTCGCGCGGCGGCGGCCGGTAACGGAACGGTGCGCGTGCGGGCGCTATTCCCCCGCACGCGCCGGGGTCGCGCTACTCCTTCGGGTGGTCGGGCGCGTGCGGTGGCGTCGGGGCGTCGGGGCCGTCGTTGTCCCGGGTGTTCCAGCGATCCACCACCCCAGGGAGAACCCATGCCCCTACGCAAGGGCCTCGCGGCCGGACTCCTGCTGATCGCCCCGGCCCTCGGACTGGCCGCGGCACCTGCGGCCGGGGCCGCCGAGACGACCGTCGTGGTGACCGGGCCGTGGAGCGGCCCGGGCGGCTGGTCGATGGCGACCTGCCCCCAGGGCTCCCACCTCACCGGGGGCGGCTACGTCTTCCGGCCCGCCGCCTCCGGCGACGCCGTCCTGGTCAACGCGCCGAACCCCGACGACCCGAGCACCTGGGCGGTGCGGGCCGAGCACGGGACCGTCCGGGCCTACGCCGCCTGCGAGACCGAGACCGAGACCGAGACCTGACCCGCCCGGCCGGTCAGCCCAGCCGCACCCGGTGGCCGCTCAGGTGGTGCAGCACCTGGTGGTTGGCCTCCCAGCCGTCCGGGAAAGCGACCGGGACGCCCAGCTGGACCGGCTCGGTGGACGGGTGCTCGTCCAGCAGTTCGCCGATCCCGGCCCGGGCGACCACGATGCAGGCGTGCCGGTGCCGGGAGGCGAGCACGCACAGCCGGCCGGTCTCCAGGTGGAAGGCCGTCGCGTCGGGCCGCCCGGACAACGGGTGCAGCACCACCGTGACGTCGTACTCGCGGCCCTGCAACCGGTTGGCGGTGTCCACCGTGACGGCCGGGCCGGCCGCCTGGTCCACCGGGACGCCCACCCTGAGCAGGGCCGCGCGGACGGCCGCGGCCTGGTCCCGGTGGGCGGTGCCGACCGCGATCCGGTCGGCGGTGAGAGGTGCCTCGCCCTGCTCGGAGCGGGCGGTCAGCCCGCGCTCCAGCAACCGCCGGACGGTGGCCGCGACGGCCGCCACCGCCTGCGGATCGGTCCGCACGGTGTGCCGGGCGGGCAGCTCCAGCAGCGCCCAGCCGTGCTCGGCGGCCCGGTCGATCGCGGCGTCCAGCGCGCCGCCGTCCGGCCGGACGGCGGCGCTCAGCCGGCGGTCGTCCGGGCCGGTGCCGGAGCGGAACGGCGTGTACGGGTAGAACGCCCGCGAGATCAGCGGCGCCGCGCTGGCCGGCAGCCGCCAGGAGACCGGCAGCCGGTGCGGCTCGATCTGCGGGTTGTGCGCCAGCATGGTGACCACGGCGCTGCTCGACGGGTCGTACGACAGGCCCGCCCACTGCTCGGTGCCGACCACGGTGAACGGGTCCAGCTGGCCCGGGTCGCCGACGAACAGTGCCCGCTCGAACAGCCGGGCCACCGCGAGCAGGGCGTCCGAACGCATCTGGTACGCCTCGTCGACGATCGCGTGCCGCCACGGCGCCTCGGCCCGCACCCACTGCCACTTCGCCGAGGTGGAGACCACCACGTCGTGTTCGACCAGCTCGGCGACCTTGTCGGAGGGCGTGACGTTGGCGTGCTTCAGCACCTCCGGGCCGGGCCGGGCGTCGGCGGCGTGCAACCGACCGATCGTCAGGTCCGGTGCCTTCTCGGCGAGTCGGCCGACCAGGTCGTCCACCTGGCCGTTGGTCTGGGCGACGATCATCAGCCGCTCGCCGGCCTCGACCAGCTCCCGGGCCGCCCGCACCACCAGCGTCGACTTCCCGGCGCCGGGCGGGGAATCGACCACCACGCCGCGCGGGGCGCCGGCCGCCGGGTGGACGGTCGCGGCCAGGATCCGGGCCACGGCGGCGTCGGCGGCAGCGCCCGGGGCCTGCTCGGCGCTCAACTCGGCCATCATTCCCACTCCTCGGAGACGGACGGGGCGGGCGCGGGTGCGGGCGCGGCGCCGGGCGGGCCGCCGTGCGTCCACGGGGTGTCGTCCGGCTCGGGCAGCGGCGCGGACTGGCGGACCGTCAGCTCGAACAGGGTGAAGGTGACCGGATCGCCGGGCTCGGGCAGGCTGCCCGGCTCGGGCTCCTTCCTGCGCCCCATGCCGGACAGCAGGCGCAGGGTGATGGTGCCCCCGGCCGGGTCGACCGCCGCGATCTCCGCCTTCTGCGGGGACCGGCCGCCGCCGGCCTCCGGCTGGGGGGACCCCCACACCCGGTGCGCCTCCCGTCCGAGGTCCGCGTGCGGGCGGTCGGCGGTGCGCAGGGTGATCAGCGGGCGCGGCTTGGGGGAGCGGCCGGTGGTGTCGTAGTCCGGCACCACCTCGGTCACCACGCCGCTGAACGCCTCGCCGGACAGCCGGTGTTCGGCCATCGCCAGCGGATCGTCCAGCGCCTCCTGGACGTCCAGCCGGGTCTGCTCGCGCTCGCGCTGGGCGAGCTTGCGGGCGGCCGTGACGGCGTCGTCCTGCCGCGGCTGCGGCGGCTCGCCGGCCGCCAGCCGGTCCCGGTGGCCGGTGTAGGACCAGCGGTCGCCGGTCCAGCGTTCCGCCAGGTGCCCGGCGGGCGGCAGCCCGCGCAACAGGTCCAGGCCGCGCCAGACGTCCCGCCAGGTGGGCAGCAGCACGGCCGCCAGCACCTCGCGCAACTGCTCGACCGCGGCCCGGACGGCCGCCCGGGCACGCTCGGCGGCGGCCTCGTCGCGCTGCTCGGTGCTGTGCTGAAGGGCGGCCGTGGCGGTGTCGTAGCGGGCGATCGCCGGGGCGAGCACGAACTCGTCGAAGCGCGGATCGGTGGCCGGGCCGGCCGGCGGGTGCAGCAGCTGCCCCCGGTCGTCCCGGGCGGACTCGGCGCGCTCGGCCGCCTCGGCACCGGTCAGGCCGTCCGGCGGGGCGTGCCAGGCCAGGTGGGCGGCCAGGTGCTGGTCCTCCAGGTGGCTCTGGCCGGTGGCCCAGTGCCGGGCCAGCAGGCCGGTCATCGGCAGCAGCAGGCTGGTGCCGGGCACCTGGGCGCGGTCGGTGAGGTGGGTCAGCCAGCGGCCGAGCAGCGGCACCCGCACCGGCGCGGGGTACGGCCCCGGTTCGTCGTCCTCGACCGTGCGGCGGAACCGGGTGGAGCGGCCGAGCAGGGCCAGGTGCCGCACGCCCGCGCCGTTCGGCACGATCAGCTGCGGCGCGTCGGCGCACAGCTCGCGGAACACCTGGGTCTTCTCGCCGGTCTCCGGGTCCTTCTCGGAGCCTTCGATCTGCTCCACGTCCTCGGCGAAGGACTCCAGGTAGGGCAGCAGGTCGGCGGCCAGCTCGGCCAGGAAGTCGAACCGCAGGGTGCGGTTGAGCGGCTGCGGTACCAGGTGCAGCCGGGGTGCGTCCCGGTCGGTGCCCAGCAGCACCGCCAGCGGCGCGCCGGCCTCACCGGCGGCCGTCAGCGGCACGACCACCATCGGGCGGTCGGACAGGTGCCGGTGCCGGACGGTGGCCAGCGGCTCGGCCCGCCCGCTGCGGACGGCCTCCAGCCGGGCGAGGGTGGTCAGCAGGCTCATGCGCCCGCCCCCGCCTCGGGCCCGCCGCGTTCGCGTACGGCCGTGCTGCGCCCGCTCATGCGTGGCCCGCCGTCGGGGCCTTGCCCAGCGCCTCGGCGCGCAGCGCGGCCGCGTAGGCCAGCCGGTCGGCCGCCTCGTCCACGTCGGTGTCGGCGTTGCCGTCCAGGTCGGCGTTCTCGTCCACGGCGGCGGCGGTGCCGGCTTCGGCGGCGGCCAGGGCCCGCGTCACCGTCCGGATGCTGCCCAGTTCGCCGCGCACGCCCCGGCCGAGCTGCTCGACCCGGTCGCCGCAGCGGGCCTGGGCGCGGCAGTGGAAGCCGAGCTCGCAGGTGGAGAGGCAGTCCGGGCCGTACGCGGCGGGCACCGCCTCGACCGAGGCAGTCAGCTCCTCGGCGGAGCGGGCCGGCACGCCCTCCTCGTCGGCCGCCAGGTCGAAGTCGGCGCCCGCCGGCAGCTCCGCCAGCAGCCGGTCGATGCCGGTCATCCGGCTCAGCTGACGGCGGGTGGTGGCCAGCTCGCGGCGGACGTCGACGGCGACGGCCGTCGGCCGGTTGCCGAAGTCCTTCGGGCAGACCAGCAGCACGCTCGACCGGGGGCTGCCGGGCAGCCGCTGCTCGGTGTACGGGTCGGCGTCGAGCGGGTGGCCGGCCAGCGCGGCGGCGGTCCGCTGGAGCGCCAGCACGTACACGGCGGCCTGGCGGGCGGCGGCGCCGACCTTGGCCGGGTCCGCGCCGCCGTCCAGCACGGGGAAGGACTTGATCTCGACCACCGTGCACCGCCCGCCGTGCACCACGACCGCGTCCGGCTCCAGGTAGGCGGTGCCGCCGGCCACGTCCAGGCGCAGCATCGGGTGGTCCAGCAGCGTCCAGGCGTCCGGGTCGGCGGCGGCCCGGGCCAGCGCCTCGACCGTCCGGTCGGCCCGGACGGCGGGCCCGGAGCGGTGCAGCAGATCCGGCACCTGCAACGGGGCGCCGCCGTCCGCCGGGACGCCGAGGTGGCCGCGCAGCGGCTCCAGCAGCGCGGCGTAGTCGTCCGCCTTCAGCCGGGACTCGAAGATCACGCCGCGGGCGATCGCGAACGGGGACTGCCCGAAGGGCGCGGGGCGGCCGAGCCGGGCGGCCAGCGCCGACTTGTCCACCCCCGCCGCGTCGAGCACGGCGCGGCGGTGGCAGCCCGGATTGGCGGCGAGCGCGGCGAGGGAACGGGCGTTCAGGCTGCGCTGCGGCGCGGGACCGCGCAGTTCGGCGAGCCGCTGGGCGAGCGGCTCAGCGTGCCCGGTGGACGGGACGTTCGTCGAGACGTTCATGGTGCGGCCCAGTGTCGCACCCGGGTCCGACAATGCGGTGCGGACCGGCCTGTTCCGGCCTGAACCGCGCGTGCGTGCCAGGTGGGGACACCCCGGGACCCGGCCGGCCCGGGCCCGAGGCCGTTTCGGTCCGCCGCCCCCTCCAGGCCGTTTCGGCCCGCCGTCGCCTTCCGGGCCGTTTCGGCCCGGCCCGCGATCGTGCCCGCCGTCCGGGTGAGGGATCATGGAACCCGGTGCTCAAGGGTGAGACCGACCGTTGCCACCGCCCCGCTGCGAGGAGCCTGCCATGCCCGCCCGAATCGTGCTGGTCCGCCACGGCGAGACCGAATGGTCGGCCACCGGCCGCCACACCGGCCGCACCGACATCCCGCTGACCGAGGAGGGCAGGGCGATGGCCCGGGCGCTCGGCGCCCGCCTCGCCAAGGCCCCCTGGAACGGGCTGCCGGACGCGCTCGTCTACACCAGTCCGCTCGGCCGCGCCGAGGAGACCTGCGCCCTGGCCGGCTTCGGGGACCGGGCGGTGGAGCGCCCGGAGCTCCTGGAGTGGGACTACGGCCAGTACGAGGGCCGCACCGGCGCGGACATCCGCGCCACCGACCACCCCGGCTGGCTGATCTGGCGCGACGGCGTGCCCGGCGGCGAGAAGCTCTCCGAGGTGGCCGCCCGGGTGGACGCCTTCCTCGCCGGCCTCAACGAGGAGCACGGCGTCCCCGAGCCGGACACCACCGTCATGCACTGCGCGGACCGGGACGTCGTCCTGTTCGCGCACGGCCACCTGCTGCGCATCCTGACCGCGCGCTGGCTGGGCCTGCCGCCCGAGTTCGCCCAGCGCTTCAAGCTCGGCACCGCCGCGCTCTGCGTGCTCTCCTGGGAGTACGGCGCGCCGGCCGTGGAGGTCTGGAACGACCTCTCCCACCTGGAGGGCCTGGCCGCCGGCTACTGACGGATCGTCAGGATCCGTCCCTCAGGCGGCTGCCGCCTGGTCGTACCCGGCCAGGAAGTGGCGCACCTCGGTCACGGCGGCGTGCGGGCGCAGCCGTTCGGCGGTGTCCGCCAGCATGCTCCGGATCCGGGCTGAGCGGACCTCGCCGAACAGCGCCACGGCGGCCGAACCGTGGTGCGCCGCACCCGCCAAGTCGCCCCGGCCGAGTCGGTCGTGGGCCAGCTCGGCGGTGTACAGCACCCGGTTGCGGACGAAGTGCGGCTTCTGCAGTGCTATGGCCAGCCCGGCCTGCTCGCTGGCGCGGTCCCAGTCGCCGAGCGCGGACCAGCACTGCGACTGCAGGCCGGCGATCTCCGCCTCGCCGAAGAAGGACATCCACTCCGGATCGTCCTCGGAGCGGCCGCGGCCGAACAGCGTGTACGCCCGGGCGATCGCGCGTTCGCAGGCGGCGCGGTCCTGCAGCAGCGCCCAGCCGCCGGCCTCCCGCATGGCCAACAGTGCGAGCAGCCGGGCGGAGTCCAGCTGGCGGGCGGCGACCTGCCCGGCCTGGGCGGCGCGCAGCGCCTCGCGGGGGCGGCCGGCGTCCCGGGCGAGGAAGGCGCTGTTGCAGAACACGTGCGCCTCCAGTGCGGCGTCGCCGGCCATGCGGGCGGTGGCGAGCGCCTCGGCGTAGAGCGAGCGGGCGTCTGCCAGCCGGTTCGAGTCGTGCGCCAACCAGCCCACCGAAATGGCGAGTTCGCCGGCTCCGGCCTGGAGCCGGCGTTCGGTCTCCGCGCTGTACTCGCCCTCGTTGAGCAGCAGGTAGGCGGTGCGCAGCGACTGCCCGGCGCGTTCGAACAGGGTGTCGCCGCCGTGCGCGTCGTCGGCCAGCCGGATCTCCCGGACGGCCTCCTCGACGCCGAGCACCTCGGCGGCGCCGACCTTGCGGGGTGGCGGTACCGGCCCGGGGCGGCCGGGCACGAAGGCGCCGGGGCCGGGCTCGAACAGCACCGGTGCGGCGGGGTCGGTGGCGGCACTGCCGGTGGCCGCGGCGGCGGCCACGGTCGGCCGGTCGATGCCGATCACGGTGGCCAGCGCGGTCGGGCCGCCGGCCAGGAACGTACGGCGACGCACGTCGTCGTTCTCCTCGTCGAGATAGGGCGATCCATCAGGCCCCCGGGGCACCGCGACGGCCTTCGGCCACGGGGGCTTGGTCGGAGCGGCTGGGTCCGCGTACGGCGAGGCAGCGTACGGGAGTTGAGTGGAGAGTGGTGAGCGCGGGGCGGGCGGGGGCGGGAACGGTGGGTGGAGCGGGGGGGCTTCGGCCCTCCCGCCGGCACCGTCCGCCGGGCGGCGGCGGACGGCGGTCCGGGGGGAGAAGCCGAGTTCGGTGAGCGTGCGATCCGGCCACATGTGCCGGAAGACCCGCTCGTAGGCGTAGTTGGGGCAGCGGATCTCACCGGATTCGACCCGTCCGACGTAGCGGGCGTCGCAGGAGACGTGCTCCCCGATCTCCCGGGCCGCCCGGCGCACGGCCATGGCGAACTCGCCGGGTGAGCGGTCGCCGCGCAGTGCGCGCATCACGGCGTTGGGTGACGGGCGGTTCGGCTCGGCCGGTGGGGTGGCTGCCATGGTGCGCTCCGTGGTCGTGCGGAGGGTGGTGGTGCGGGGGCGCGGCCGGCGGCGCCGGAGGTGCGCGGGTGTCGGGTGCGGGGGCGAAGTGCGGGTACGGTCCGGGTGTCGGCACGGTGGTGCGCGACGGTGCGGGAACGGCCCGGTGTGGCCGGTGGGGTCGTCGCGACCCGCCACCGACAGTACCGGGCGTGACCGGTCGACCACAGCCGGTTCCTGGGAGATGTGCCCCCAATTCGGTATAAAGCGGGCGCGGTTGCGGGTTATCCGCCATGAAATGCCATGCCTTGCTGTAAGGCGCCCCGTGGCCTGCGCGGTGTCCGCCGCGTTGTCCTGATACGTGGAAGCCCAGGCCGTCGCCCCGGCCTGCCGTCCGTCCCCGCGGCCCCCACCTCCCGGGCGGCGGCGCTTCCGACCCGACGAGGTACAGGAGGGCCCATGATGGCCACCGGACTGCCGCAGTACCGACCGGCCGCCGGCGGCGTGCTCGCCGGCGCCGCCCCCGCCCTGCTCCCCGACCCGGCCGACGACCGGATCCCCGGCCGGGGCCCGGTCGAAGGCGGACGCGCGCCCCGCGGCGGCCGGCACCCCGGCCACCGCCTCGGCCCCGGACCGGACCAGGACACCCTCGTCACCGCCTGCGACACCGTGACGGTCGCCCTGCGGCACGGCCTGGAGGCGGTGGACATCCTGCGGCTCCGCAGGGCCTGCGGAGCCGTCCTGCAGAGCCGCAACGGCAGCACCGTCACCTTCCTCGTCCCCGCCGGCACCAGCGAGACCTGGCACCTGCCCGGCAGTTCCTGTACCGCCGGCGCCCTGCTGCCGACCGCCACCGACCCACGGTGGGTGATGCCCCCCTCCGGCGCCGCCTGCGCCGCCCGTCCCACCGACGCCTGGGTGCTCCGATCCGCCCTCTGCGAGGCCGCCTGCACGCTCACCGCAGGCGGCCTCGGCCCGTTCTAGCGGGCGTGCCGTGCGGATCCCGCCGGGCCCGCGAGCCTGGCCCGCCCCTCCGGCCGGATCCACCTGGCACGCCCCGGACCTCCCTGACCGGCGAGGCCGCCCCGCCCGGCGGCGATAATGGCGGTCATGGGACGAAGCAGCAGAGCAGCCCGGGGCACGGGCCGCGGCACCGAGCGCGGCACCGAGCGCGACACCGGGCCGGACGTCACCGGCCCCGGCGGCCGCACCCATGCTCAGGGCCCGCTCACCCGCCCGGTCGGCTCCGGCCTCGCCGAACTGCGCCCCGACCGGGACCGCCCCGCCGCCTGGTCGCTGCTGATCGACGGCGCCCCGCAGTCCATGGTCGACCTCGCCGACCCCACCCACCTCGGTTTCGAGTACCAGCGCCGGCTCGGCCACCTGATCGACCTGGTCGCCCCGTCCGGCCGCCCGCTCACCGTGCTGCACCTCGGCGGCGGCGCCCTCACCCTGGCCCGTTACGTCGCGGCCACCCGGCCCCGCTCCCGCCAGCAGGTCGCCGAGATCGACACCGCGCTCACCGAACTCGTCCGCACCGAGCTGCCGTTGGAACGCAGCTGGCAGATCAAGGTGCGCGGCGCCGACGCCCGCAGCGTGCTCGAACGCACCCCCGAGGGCAGCGCCGACCTGGTCATCACCGACGTCTTCTCCGGCGCCCGCACCCCGGCCCACTGCACCACCGTCGAGTTCACCGCCCTCGCCGCCCGCGCCCTCGCCCCCGGCGGCTGGTACGCGGCGAACATCGCCGACGGCTCGGCGCTGCCCTTCGCCCGCTCCCAGATCGCCACCCTCGGTGCGGTCTTCCCCGAACTGTGCCTGGTCGCCGACCCCGCCGTCCTGCGCGGCAAGCGCTTCGGCAACCTCGTCCTCGCCGGCGCGCACGCCCCCCTCCCGATCGCCGACCTCACCCGCCGCGTCGCCTCCGACGCCGCCCTCGGCCGGGTCGAACACGGCCCCGCCCTCACCGCGTTCGCCGCCGGGGCCGTCCCCGCCACGGACGCCACCGCCGCCCCCTCCCCGGCCCCGCCCCCGGGCGTCTTCCGCTGACCCCCCGGCTGACTGCCCGGTTGACCTCCCGGCTGACCGCCCGGCGGGGCCGCGTCCGGCTCACCGCTCGGCGGGGCGCCCGGTTGACCTCCCGGCTGACCGCCCGGCGGGGTTGCCCACCGCCGCCTGAAATCCTTTGACGGTGGTCCGGGTCGCGGCTGACAGCGGCGGTCGCCGTCCGGCCTGCGGCGGCTCGGCATCCCGACTCCGGTCCGGACGCGGAGCCGTCCCGTCCGGCGAGGAGCGCGACCCGGATCGGCAGCACGCCGCCCGGTTCGCCCCCGGGCGTGCACGTCCGCGGCTGGCGCTGGCGCTGGAGCCGTCGCCAGGAGCGTGAGCCCGGTCAGTGCCCGCGCGGCAGGCCGCGGTGCTTGCACATGGCCGCGCCGGTCAGCAGCAGCCCGGCGGCGATCGGCGCGAGGACGGCGGTCGCGGTGGCGGAGCCGTCGCCCACGGCCGTCACCGTGGCGGTGTCGGCGAGCACGAGGGTTTCGGGCGGCTGGGCGGGTGCGCCGGGCCCGACCGGCGGGGCGGTGGTGGCGCCCGTCCGGTCACGGCTCGTGGCGGGTCCGGCCGCGCTCCGCCCGTCCGGGGCGGTGGCCTCCTGGACCGGGGGCGCGTCGGCCGCCCCGGACGGGCGGGTGGTGGCGGCCGGTGCGGCGGAGCGGCCTCCGGCGGCGCCGGACCGTGCGGTGGCGGGCAGTTCGGCGGGCCCGCCCTCCCGGGAGGCGCGGGTCTCGGCGGGGCGGCCCTGGGCGGGAACGGTGTCGAGCAGGCCGGAGGCGATCGCGAAGGCGTCGGGGACGGCGGCCCGTTGCCCGGGCAGGGGGAGGCCGCCGGCCCGGATCCGGTCCTGGAAGACGCTGCCGACCGTGCCGGTGGCGCCGTCGATCCCGGCGTCGGGGACGGTGCCGGTCAGTTCCCCGGCGAGCCCGGGGGAGGGGCGGTCGGTCTCCTCGGCCGCCGGGCGCCCGGGGGCGTCGGACCGCTCGGCCGACGGCCCGTCGTGCGCGGGCCGCCCGGCCTGGACGAGCCGGCCGGGCGGCCCGCCGGCCAGGGTGCGGCGGACGGCGGGGCGGGTCTGGTCCGGCAGCGGGTCGGCGGAGGCGCCCTGCGCGCCGAAGCCCCCGAGTTGGGCGAGGAGGGCGCCGCCGGCGGCGAGGACGCGGGGCAGCCACCGGCCGATCGCGCGCCGTGCGCCGACGCCGCGGGGGGCGGGTTCCTGGGGCTTGGTCGCGTGATTGGCTCGCATGTGAGTTGAGAACGAGCGGACGGGTCGTGAGGTCACGCCCGCCGTCACGGACAGTCATCGCACGGGTGGCCCCGGGGCCGGGTTGCCCGGGGCCACCGGCCGTGGCGCGGTCAGGAGTTGGGGCGCAGCGTCCAGGTGACGGTCATCACACCGGTGACGGCGCCGTCGGCGCGGGTGATCTCGACGGTGACCGGGAACTCGGGGCGGCCGCCGGCGTCCAGCTCGGCGACGACCTCGGCGGCGGGGCGACCGAGGACGGCGGTGGCGGTGACCTCGCCCATGGCGAGCTTCTTGTAGGCGATCTCGGCGTTCACCGCGAGCGGCACGGCCCGGGAGAGCTGGTCGCCGAAGGCGGCGAGCACGATGCAGCCGCTGGCGGACTCGGCGAGGGTGAACATCGCGCCGGCGTGCGGTCCGCCGACGTGGTTGTGGTACGCGGGCTGGTCGGGCAGTCGCAGTACGGCGCGGTCCGGGGCGGTCTCCAGGTACTCCAGCTTGAGGGTGTGCGCCATCGGCACGGTGGAGTCGAGCAGCTGGCCGATCGAAGGTGTGGTCATGGCAGGAATGTTACTAGCCGGTAGCTTCTGGCGGCAGGCCTGCGCCGGGAAAACCCGAACCGCGGTGGAGAGTTGAGGAAACGCGAAAACGCCTGAGGGGCCGATCTCTCGAAGAGATCGGCCCCTCAGGCTCTGGGGTGAGTGACGGGACTTGAACCCGCGGCCACCTGGACCACAACCAGGTGCTCTACCAACTGAGCTACACCCACCATCTGTCCGGCTCGTTCCCGCTTCCGCGTTCCCGTTCCGACAGGAAGAACTCTACAGGATCCGGGAGGGTGCTCGCGCCAGGCTTTCGTCCAGGCGAACGCGGGCACCTCCCCCGGGCTCCTCCGGTCAGCCCTCCGGGGCCTGGTACTTCTCGGCGATGGCGCGCGCGGTGTCGGTGTCCGGTCCGGGCTGCGGGACGAACACCGCCTCGCGGTAGTACCGCAGTTCGTCGATGCTCTCGCGGATGTCGGCGAGCGCCCGGTGGTTGCCGCCCTTCTGCGGGCTGTTGTAGTACGCCTTCGGGTACCAGCGGCGGGCCAGCTCCTTGATCGAGGAGACGTCCACGATCCGGTAGTGCAGGTGCTTCTCCAGGGCCGGCATGTCCCGGGCGAGGAAGCCGCGGTCGGTGGCCACCGAGTTCCCGCACAGCGGCGTCCGGCCGGCCTCCGGCACGTGCTCGCGGATGTACGCGAGCACCCGCGCCTCGGCCTCGGCCAGCGTCACGCCCTGCTCCAGCTCCTCCAGCAGGCCGGAGGAGGTGTGCATCGCGCGCACCACCTCGGGCATGCCCGCCAGCGCCTCCGCCGGCGGGCGGATGATGACGTCCACACCCTCGCCGAGGATGTTGAGCTCGGAGTCCGTCACCAGTGCCGCGACCTCGACCAGGGCGTCCTGGTCGAGGTCGAGGCCGGTCATTTCACAGTCGATCCATACCAAACGGTCATTCACACAACTCACCCTACGGCGCGATCACGCGCCGCGGGGACCGGCGGAGCCGAGCGGGGCTCCGGGGCACAGCCCTCGGCCTGGTGCTCCTCCGCGCCGCCGTGCGGGCCGTGGCCGTCCGGCCGCTCGCCCTCCCGCCCGGTCCGGACCGCGTGACCGTCCCGGGCCGGACGGGCCTCGCGCGCCGCCCGGGCACCGTCGGTCGCCGCCGCCCGGCCGCCCTGCGGACGGGCCTGCGGCACCCGTGCCTGCCGGCCCCGGAGCTCGCCCGCCCCGGTCGTCGGCTGCCCGGTGGGGGCGGGGGCCGGCACCCGGCCGCTCGCCGAGCCGTGACTGCGGGCGGAGCCCGCCGCGGCACCCGGTTCGTCCGCGGGCCGTTCGACCGCACTGCGGTGTCCCTGCCCCTGGCCGCGCGCCCCCGGCTGGGGGTGGCCGTCCTCCGCCGCCGCGTGCTCCGCGGTGCGCGGCGGACGCCCCGCCCCCGACCCGGCCTGCGGCGGCACCAGCGGTGACCGCACCGGACCGCGCCCCGCACCCTGCTGCCCGGGGTGCGGCTGCTGCGCGGCCTGCTGGTGCGGGTACGGCTGCCCGGCACGGGCGTGGAAGGCCCGGTCGGCCGGCGTCCCGGCCTGCCCCGGGGCGAACGGGCCGGGCTGGCCGTGCGGGCCCGGCTGCCCCGCCGAGGCCGGTGACGCGCCGTGCGGCAGCGGCTGGCCGTGCGGTCCGGCCTGTGCCGGTGCGCCGTTCCCGGCCGGGAACGGGTACGCGGGCTGCGCGCCGTGCTGCATGCCGTGCTGCGTGCCGTGTGCCCCGCCGAACAGCGCCGCGCCCGCCGCCGACCCGGCCGCGGCCGCCGCGTGCGGCAGCGCGCCGGGCAGCCGCAGGTCGCCGCCGTGCGGACCGGTCGGCACCGCCGACTGCGGCCCGGGCCGGCGCGCCCGGTAGCTGGTCCGGTACGCGGCCGGCGAGACCCCGAGCTGGCGGCGGAAGTGCCCGCGCAGCGCCACCGGCGAACGGAACCCGCACCGGCGGGCGACGTCGTCCACCGACAGCTCCGAGGTCTCCAGCAGCCGCTGCGCCTGGAGCACCCGCTGGGTGATCAGCCACTGCAGCGGCGCGCTGCCGGTGAGCGTGCGGAACCGCCGGTCGAAGGTGCGTCGGCTCATGTACGCGCGGGCCGCCAGCACCTCGACGTCGAACTGCTGGTTGAGGTTCTCCAACGCCCAGGTGACCACCTCGGCCAGCGGGTCGTTGCCGATCTCCTCCGGTAAAGACTGATCGATGTACTGGGCCTGTCCGCCGCCGCTGCGACGGCTCGGGACCACCAGGCGGCGGGCCAGCGCGTTGGCCGCCTCGGCGCCGTGGTCGCTGCGCACCACGTGCAGGCACAGGTCGATGCCGGCGGCGGTGCCGGCGGAGGTGAGCACGTCGCCGTCGTCGACGAAGAGCTCGCGCGGGTCCACGTGCACCCGGGGGTAGCGCTTGGCCAGCGTCGGTGCGTACATCCAGTGGGTGGTCGCCGGACGGCCGTCGAGCAGGCCGGCGGCGGCCAGGACGAAGGCGCCGGTGCAGAGCCCGATGATCCGCGCGCCCTCGTGGTGGGCCTTGCGCAGGGCGGTGATCGCCTCGACCGGCGGGGGCTGCGAGATCGAGCGCCAGGCCGGTACGACGATCGTGCCGGCCCGGGCGAGGGCCTCCAGACCGTACGGAGCGGAGAGGGTGAGGCCGCCGGTGGTGGCGAGCGGGCCGTCCTCGCCGGCGCAGACCAGCAGCCGGTAGCGCGGTACCCCGGCGTCCTGGCGGTCGACGCCGAAGACGGACAGCGGGATCGAGCTCTCGAAGATCGGGGCGCCGCCGAAGATCAGCACCGCGACGGTCTCCCGGCGGCGGCGGCCGGAGAGCTTGCGCGGGGCGGAGACCGTCATCGGGGTCGACGAGCCGTTCGCGCCCGGGCCACCGCCGTGGCCCAGCGGGCCGTGGCCGGGGGAGCCCAGGGGGAGGCCGGCGAGCGGGCCGCCCAGGGAGTTGGTGGGGGCGCCGTTCAGGCCAGGAGTGCCGTTCGCTCCGATCGCGCCGTTCGTCGCGCCCGTCCCCGGGTAGCCGGGGTAGGCCGGGAAGTCGGCGCCGTAGGCCTGCGCCGGGCTGACGGTGCCTCGGCTGACGGCCTGTCCGGAGTGCGACTGCTGGCCGCCGTGCACTGCTCCGCCGTATGCCTGCCCGCCGTACGCGGGACCGCCGTACGCCTGCCCGCCGTGTGCCGCTCCGCTGTGCTCTGCGGCCGCCGCCGGGGTGCCGGTGGCGGCCGTGCCGGTGGAGGGCACTGTGGGGTACGAGGAGTGCGAGGCGGCGCCCGGGGTGCCGGAGTTGCGGGTGGTGGCGGCGGTCGCGGAGGTGCCGGTGCTTCTCGCGGACCGAGCCGCGATACCGGCCGCCGCCTGGCCGCTGTCAGGACCCGCGTCGCTCCTGCTCACCCTGCTCAAGGCGCTCAAGCCCCCTCGGTGGTGTGGTGTGGGTGGTGCGGCACTGCTCGCCAAGATCGAAATCTATCGGGTTGACCATTGCCGTTGTGACAAGTTCACCATCCGACGCTATGTCGACATGGCAATTTGGCGTGATGCATTCGATCACGAAGCGTGGCACCCGTCGACCCTTCTGGGAAGAGGGCCGGTGTAACGGTGGCTGGTTGTCGCGGGGCCGCTCCTGGGGCGTCCGGCCCGCGCGCGCCCGGTCGGCGGGTCTGGGCTGCGGATTTGCCCAAGCGGGAGGGATTGGCGCGAAATTGACCGAAAATCGGCGGTGCACGAGAGGGCGCACGAAATGAGCTCGTGCGCCTCCCAGGCTTCATCCGGCCAGGGCCGGGGCGGCGAAACCTGGGCGTGACGTCCGGGTTACCGTCCTGCCGTGAACACCAACAGCCGGCTCGAACAGGCCAACGACAACGCCGCCGCCTTCTGGCTCGCCCAAGCCCGCGTGCACGGCTGGCGGTTCCGCACCCGCCCGGGCTTGACGGCGGTCCGCTGCGCCCGCACCCCGGAGGACTCGCACCGCTTCGTGGTCACCGGTCCGTATATCGAACCAGCGCTGGTGGAAGGTGAATTGGCGGACCTCCTGAAGGAGTGGGAAACCATCTGCTTCACCCTGGAGGACCCGTACGGCGCACTCGACCTGACCCGGTTCGGCGCCACCCGGATGCCGGTCATGCCGGTGATGACCCGTGAACCCGGCCCGGTCGACGGCGTCCCGGCCGTCCTCCCCTTCCGCTCGGAGGCTTACCACGGAGGATCCCTGACGGTCGATGAGGCGCTGGACGGCGATGCTTTCGCGCAGGTCGAGCGTGCGATCGTGGACGGCTTCCCGCTGCCCGCCCGGCAGCCCTGGACCCGTGGCGACGCGCTGCCGGAACAGCTCCTGCGCGAACCGGGGCTCCGGGCCTGGCTGGGCCGCGTCGACGGCGCCACCGCCGGCACCTGCCTCACCTACGACGACGGCCAGGCCACCGGGGTGTACTGGGTCGCCACCCTGCCCAGCCGGCGCGGCCAGGGCGTGGCCCGCGCCGTGCTCCAGACCGCCCTGGCCCATGCGCACCCCGATCGCCCGGCCACCCTGGTCGCCACCTCGCTCGGCGAACCGCTCTACCGCAAGCTCGGGTTCACCGAGCAGGCCCGCACCTGCTGGTGGACCCGGACCTCCGCGCACGGCTGACGGCCGGGCCGCCCCGCGGCGGGTCGTCGCCAGGTGCGGGGCGGGTCGCTGGTTGCGGTGCGGTGCGGTGCGGTTGGGTGGAGTGCGGTGCGGTGCGGTGCGGTGGGGTGCGTGAAGGGCGTGTGGGGCGGGGTGCGCGAGGTGGCGCCTTCAAGCAGGGCGCTACGGGGCGGCCGCCGCCGGTGCCACGGCGAACGTGGTCCGCGCGGGCCCGACCCCATCCGCCGCCGTGCGGACGGCCGTTGGGCGCGCCACCGCGACGGGGCGCAGCACGCTCGACCCGCGGTCCGTCGCCTGGCCCGCGCCGGGGATCAGGCCAGGACGGCTGTTGGCGACCACGGCAAACTCGCCGGTGCGGTTTCGGACATCCGACCCCGCCGTCGAACCATCGGGGGCACTCGCCGCTCCGGCGTTCACGGCGGCAGGCGTGAACGGGCCGTCAGGGGCGGATTCCGTCAGCTGTGCGCTGGTCTGCGCGCCGGTGAGGGCCCCCGCGCGCACCGGCACCCCGGCGGACCGCCGCTGGACCGGCCCACCCGCGCGCAGGCCCGGCCTGGCCGACGGCGCGCCGCGTGCGGCGAGCACCTGGCCGACGGCCTCCGGCAGGCCGGCCGCCTTCAGCGTCGGCCGGTAGCCGCTCTCGGCCCAGGGCCGGCCGTGGTGCAGCCAGACGCTGCGCAGGCCGGCCAGTTCGGCGCCGGCGATGTCCGCGGGCGCGTGGTCCCCGACCATCCAGGTGTGCGCGGCCCACGTCCCGGTGGGTGCGACGCCGCACCGCTGGGCGGCTATCTCGAAGATCAGCGGATCCGGTTTGACGCAGTCGGCCTCCTCGGAGATGACCCAGCCGTCGACCAACGGCCCCAGCCCGGTCAGCCGGATCTTCTCCAACTGCGGCCGGGTGCCGCCGTTGCTGACGATGCCGAGCGTCCACCCGGCCGCCCGTGCCGCCCGCAGCGCGTCGACGTGTCCGGGCGGGCAGTGGATATGGGAGTTGATGCCGCGTCGGTAGTGGGCGAGCAGGAACTCGACGGAGACGTCCAACCCGTAGCGGCGCCGGACGGCGGACAGTACGGTGCTGCGCGGCACGTAGCCGCCGCCGTCGAGGGTGACGAACCAGTCGAGGTCTCCGGGCGGCAGGTCGCGCTCGGACAGGAAATCCTGAGCCCAGGCCCGGAAAGCGGCGTCCCTGGGGAGCAGCGTGTTGTCGAGGTCGAACAGGAGCAGGGGCATGCCGAGCATGGTGCCAGCGGCCGCGCCTATGCACCTGGCAAATGCCAGACCGCGTCGCGAAGCCGTACGTAGTGGCTGAAACGGGTTCCAGAACCTGGCGTACGGGTGGGTCCGGGCGGGCCGGCTGAGGCTGGCGGGACGTGACGGTTCGCGACGTGTCGCAACGGATCGTCGCCGATCCATGACAGTCCGGTCACGGTGTCCGGCAGGCCTGTTGCGTCGCCCGGTCCGCTCAGTCAAGCTCCAGGGAACCTCCTTTCTGGAGGGGGCGCGTGGCCTGCGGGCAGGGCGCACTGCCGACGGCGGGCGCATCCTCCTTTCGCGGGAACAATGCCGCTCCGAGGCCTCACCGCTGGGCTGGGCCTCACACCCGTCGTACTCTGAAAGGAACAGGTCACATACGGTGCTGCGCGGCGCAGACCGACGTCATCCCGTGGGCGGGCCTGCTGCCCGGGCGGCGTTGTCCTCTCCTGTCGGCCCCTCTCCCATGAAGAGCCGTGAGCCATGGCTGGTTTTGAGTCCTTCCGACCGGTGGAGCCGGACGCGCCCCGCAACGCGGGCGCGGACACCGGGGACGACGGCGGCCGCGCGGACCTCGCTCCAGCCGACGGCCACGCCGATGCATCGGGTCGTCTGCCCGCCAGCAGGCAGGCCGATGGCCAGGTCGACGCCCAGGCCGACGAGCCGTGCTGCGTACCGGCCGACGAGCACGGGGGTGAGCGTGGGGGCGGGCGGGCTGATGATCGTGTCGACGAGCACGTCGGCGAGCGGGTTGTCGGTGAGCGGGTTGGCGACGCCGCCGCCCAGCGAGCCGACGAAGCCGACGAACCGGCTGGCACCTCGGGCGTCGCTGGTACCGCCGATCTCATCCCGGGCGCCGAGGAAGCAGGCCTGGAGCCGGGCGCTCCCCGGGGCCTCGTGCGCGCTCTGTGCGGCCTGGTCCGACGGGGCGGCCTCGCCCGGCACGACCGTCCAGGGCCTCGCCAGCGGCGTGGCGGGCACCCGGCCGACCCCGCAGGTTCTCCGGTGACGGGCCGCCTGGGCCCGGGCGCCGAGCGCCCGGAGGCGTCCGGCCTGCCCGGCGCGCACACCGAGTCGACGGCCCGGGACGCGTCCGCACGCTCCCTCGACCCGGTCTTCCAGCACGGCGTGGTCGTCGGCTTCGACGGCTCCCTGTCGAGCGAGCGCGCCCTCGCGTACGCGGTGGGCATGGCGCGCCGTTCGCAGTGCGGCCTGGTGATCGTGCACGTCGCCAACCGCCTGCCCGCCACTGTCTGGGCAGGCTGTGAACCTCCCGTCTTCGTCGACCTCCCCGACCACCGGACCGAGGTCCTGGGCTTGGAGCTCGCCTGCGCGGACTTCCTCACCGGGGTGCCGTGGATCCTGATCGAGCGGGGCGGCGACATCTGCCACGAGATCGAGGAGGTCGGCCGCGAGTACGCCGCCGACGCGATCGTCGTCGGCACGACGCACGGCCTGCTCGGCAAGATCTTCGGCTCGGTCTCCGGGCGGCTGGCGCGGCGGGCCAACCGCCCCGTGATCGTGATCCCCTGACGCTCCGTCGGGCGTGGCGTGTCCGCGCCCCCGGAGGCGTCTCTCCGTTGTCGGCCGATGGTGTCGGCCGCTACTGGCGTCGACCGCCCCGCCGACGTAGGCCCGCTCCTCTGCGTCGGGGGCTCCTCAATGTCGCCTGAGGAGCGGGTAGTTGCTCCGGTGGGGCCGGATCAGAACCCGGCGCCGATCTCCCGGGCGATGAGCATGCGCTGAACCTCCGATGTGCCCTCCCCGATTTCCAGGATCTTGCAGTCGCGCCAGAAGCGGGCGACCGGGAACTCGTTCATGAAGCCGTACCCGCCGTGGATCTGGGTCGCCTCGCGGGCGTTGTCGACGGCGGCCTCGGACGAGTACAGCTTCGCGATCGCGGCCTCCTTCTTGAACGGTTCGCCGTGCAGCAGCCGGGAGGCGGCGTCCCGCCAGGCCAGGCGAGAGGTGTGGGCGCGCAGCTCCATGTCGGCGAGCTTGAACTGGATGGCCTGGTTGGCGCCGATCGGCCGACCGAAGGCCCGGCGTGTGCCGGCGTACTTGACGGACTCGTCGACGCATCCCTGGGCCAGGCCGGTGGCCAGGGCCGCGATCGCGATGCGGCCCTCGTCGAGGATCCGCAGGAACTGGGCGTAGCCTCGGCCACGCTCGCCCAGCAGGTTGGCCGCGGGAACGCGGCAGTCGGTAAAGGACAGTTCGCGGGTGTCGGATGCGTTCCACCCGACCTTCGAGTACTTCTTCGATACCTGGAACCCCGGGGTCCCGGTGGGCACGATAATGGAAGAGATTTCGCGCGTTGGCGAGCGGAATTCGCCTTCTTCACTCGAACGAGCGATCGGTTCCGTGAGTGCGGTGACGGTGACCAGACCGGTGATGTCCGTGCCGGAGTTGGTGATGAAGCACTTGGTGCCGTTGATGACCCACTCGTCGGTGGTCTCGTCGTACCGCGCGGTCGTGCGGGTCGCGCCGGCGTCCGAGCCGCCCTCGGGCTCGGTCAGACCGAAGGCGCCGAGGAGTTCGCCGGAGGTCAGCCGGGGCAGCCACTCGCGCTTCTGCTCCTCCGTCCCGAACCGGTGGATCGGCATCGCGCCGAGCGAGACGGCCGCCTCCAGGGTGATCGCCACCGAGGAGTCGACCCGGGCGAGTTCCTCCAGGGCGATGCCCAGCGCGAAGTAGTCGCCGTCCATGCCGCCGTACTCCTCCGGGAAGGGCAGGCCGAACAGGCCCATGCGCCCCATCTCGCGGACGATCTCGTAGGGGAACTCCTCCCGCTCGTAGAACCCGCCGATCTTCGGCGCCACCACGTCCTGGGCGAACTCGGCGACGGTGCGTCGCAGTTCTTCGTACTCGCTGCTGAGCCGGTGGTCGAACACGGTGATCCTCCTGGAGCCCGGCCGGGGTGGCCGCGGGCGTGAGCGGGACGACCGGCGCCCGTCTGACGGTGTGACGGTCGCACGGTGTGGTTGGGCGATGAACGTGGTGCCCGGTGCCGGCCGCGGCCGGGATTCCGCGCGGCCGGCACCGGGGAGCGGTGGTGGGGCGGGGTCAGCCCCGGGCGGCGCCGAGCAGCGCCTGGACGGTGCGGGACGGGCTCGGACGGCCGAGCCGCTCGGCCATCCACCCGCTGGTGGCGACCAGCGCGCGCAGGTCGACCCCGGTCCGGATGCCGAGCCCGTGCAGCATCCACGCCAGGTCCTCGGTGGCCAGGTTGCCGGTGGCGCTCTTCGCGTACGGGCAGCCGCCGAGGCCGCCCGCCGACGCGTCCACCGTGGTGACCCCCTCGCGCAGGGCCGCCAGGGTGTTGCTGAGTGCCTGGCCGTAGGTGTCGTGGAAGTGCACGGCGAGCCGGTCGGCCGGCACCCCGGCCCGCGCGAAGCCGGCCAGCAGGGCGCCGACCTGCCCGGGGGTGGCCACGCCGATGGTGTCGCCGAGGCTCAGCTCCGCGCAGCCCATCTCCAACAGCCGCACGCCGTACGCGACCACCTGGGAGACCGGGACCGGACCCTCCCAGGGGTCTCCGAAGCACATCGAGAGGTAGCCGCGGACCGCCAGCCCGGCCTCGGTCGCCCGCGCCACGACCGGGCGGAACATGGCCATCGCCTCGTCCGCCGAGCGGTTGAGGTTGCGGCGGGCGAAGGTCTCGGTGGCGCTGGCGAACACCGCGACGTCGGTGGCGTGGTGGGCGAGCGCCCGGTCGAGGCCGCGTTCGTTGGGCACCAGTACCGGCAGCCGAAGGCCGGGGTGGCGCTCCGGCAGGTCGGCGAGCCGGGGCATCAGCTCCTCGGCGTCGGCCAGCTGAGGGACCCATTTCGGGTGGACGAAGCTGGTGGCCTCGACGGTGCGCAGCCCGGCGGTCGCGAGCCGGGCGATGAACTCCGCCTTGACCTCCACGGGTACCAGGGAGCCCTCGTTCTGCAGCCCGTCGCGCGGTCCGACCTCGTGGATCCGGACCTCCTCGGGCAGGCCGGGGGCGCGGACGGGGTCGGGCAGGCCCAGGTCCAGCGCGTCGGGCTCGCGGGCGGGTGCGGTCATGACCGCACCCCGGCGGTCGCGGGGGCGCCCTGCTCGTCGGCGCTGTCCCCGGCCGGGGCGACCACGACCAGCAGTTCCTCCATCGCGACGGTGGCGCCGGCGGTGGCCCGCAGCTCGGCCACGACACCGTCGTGCGGGGCGGCGATCACGTGTTCCATCTTCATGGCCTCCAGCACGAGCAGGGGCTGGCCCTTGCGGACCGTCTCGCCCGTCGTGGTCTTGACGACGGTGACGGTCCCGGGCATCGGGGCGGTCAGGGCGCCGTGGTGGGCGGCGGTTCCGGCGGCGCGCTCGCCCACCGGGTCGTGGGCGTGCAGCGACCAGGCGTCGCCCTCGACGCCGAGCCAGGTCACCGGGCCGGCGGCGAGGCCGGGAGCGGCGTCGGTGGCCAGCGCGAACGTGGTCTGCAGACCGTCGACGGTCAGGTGCAGCCGGTCGGCGGTCCGGGTCGCGCGGGCACGGTGGACGGGCCCGGCGCCGAGCCGGAGCTCGACCTCGCGGGTGAGCTCGGCGGGATTGTCAGTGGCATCGGCTACGTTGCCCGCAGTGATCGAACGGATGCGCACCGAGACCGGATCCTGGCCGGGGGTACGGAGTCGGTGGGTGGTCCAGGCGGGGGTGCCGCTCAGGCGCCAGCCGGAGGGAAGGGAGAAGGGGTCGGTCCAGCCGCCGGGGTCGGCGGCCGGGGTGAGGTCCAGGTGCCGCGCCAGCGCGGCCGCGTAGTAGAGGAGGTGGGCAGGTGGTGGCGTCTCGGTCGTCAGCGGGTCGGCAGTTGTGGCATCGGCCTCGTGCGTGCCATCGGCCTCGTTGGCCTTGTCGGCCTCGCCGGTCTCGTTCGCGTCGCTCGGCGCGTTCGCCGGGGAGTACGGCGAGGCGAGCAGGGCGGGCTGCTGTTGGGCCGTCTGTTCCACCAGGCCGGTGTCCAGTCGGCCGGCTACGACCTCGGGGTGTGCGAGCAGCCGTCGCAGGAAGCCGGTGTTGGTGGTGACGCCGAGGATGCGGGTGTCGGCCAGTGCGGCGCGGAGCCGGCGCAGCGCGGTCGGGCGGTCGGGCCCGTACGCGATGACCTTGGCAAGCATCGGGTCGTAGGCGCTGGTGACGACGGATCCGGGGGCGACTCCGGAGTCGACGCGCACGCCCTCGCCCTGGGGCTCCTCCAGAACGAGGATGCGGCCGCCGGTGGGCAGGAAGTCCCGTTCCGGGTCCTCGGCGCAGATCCGGGCCTCGATGGCGTGGCCCAGGAAGGAGATGTCGGACTGATCGAAGGAGAGCCGTTCGCCCGAGGCGATCCGCAGCTGCCACTCGACCAGGTCGAGTCGGGCTGAATCATCGCCGACGGCGACGGCGAGTTCGGTGACGGGGTGTTCGACCTGGAGGCGGGTGTTCATCTCCATGAAGAAGAAGTCCCGTACCCCCTCGGTGGAGGCGGTGGCGGGGGAGTCCGGGTCGATGCCGGGAACGATGAATTCCACGGTGCCGGCCCCGGTGTAGCCGCAGGACTCCGCGGCGCGGACGGCCGCGGCGCCCATCGCGGCGCGGGTCTCGGCATTGAGCAGAACGGAGGGGGCTTCTTCGATCAGTTTCTGATGGCGGCGCTGGAGGCTGCATTCGCGCTCGCCGAGGTGGACGGTGGTGCCGTGGGCGTCGGCGAGCACCTGCACCTCGATGTGGCGCGGCCGGTCGACCCAGCGTTCCAGCAGCAGGGTGTCGTCGCCGAAGGCGGTCCGGGCGACGCGGCGGGCGGCGGCGATCTCGGTGGGCAGGTCGGCGCGGTCCCGCACGAGGCGCATACCCTTGCCGCCGCCTCCGGCGGACGGCTTGAGCAGGACGGGGTAGCCGATCTCCTCGGCGGCGGCGAGGAGTTCCCCGTCGGTGGGCGCGGTGGCCTGGCTGCCGGGGACCACCGGAACGCCGGCGGTTCGGACGGCTTCCTTGGCGTTGATCTTGTCACCCATCAGCTCGACCGCACCGGGAGGAGGTCCGATGAAGACGAGGCCGGCGTCGGCGCAGGCGCGGGCGAAGCCGGCGTTCTCGGCGAGGAAGCCGTAACCGGGGTGCACGGCCTGGGCCCCGGTGCGGCGGGCGGCGGCGAGGATCTGGTCGGTGCGCAGGTAGGTCTCGGCCGCCGAGCTGTCGCTGCGGTCGGCGGGGCCGAGCCGGACGGCGATGTCGGCCTCGCGGACGTGCGGCGCGTCGGCGTCGGCGTCGCTGAACACGGCGACCGAGCGCACGCCGAGCCGCCGCAGGGTGCGGATCACCCGGAGGGCGATCTCGCCGCGGTTGGCGACCAGAACTGTGTCGAACATGGGAGGCGTTCCTCCGGGTCGAGGGGAGCCGTACGAAGGAGGTGGCGGCGGAGTGGCGGCGGGGAGGGGAGGGCGCCGGCCCGGGCGGTGCGCCGGCGCCGCGGGAGTCACGCCCGCAGGAGCGGGGTCACACCGACAGGAGAGGAGAGGTCGCGTGGGAGGGGCGGGTCACACCCGCCGGGGCGGGGTCACATCCGGAAGACCCCGTACGGGCCGGGCGGCGGAAGCGGGGCGTTGGCGCAGGCGGTGAGGGCGAGGCCGACGACGGTGCGGGTGTCCATCGGGTCGATCACGCCGTCATCCCAGAGGCGGGCGGTGGCGTAGTAGGCGTTGCCCTGGCGCTCGTACTGCTCGCGGACGGGGCGCTTGAACTCCTCCTCCGCCTCGGCCGGCCACTGCTCGCCGTGGGCCTCCAGTTGGTCGCGGCGGACGGTGGCGAGGACGGACGCCGCCTGCTCGCCGCCCATCACGGAGATCTTCGAGCCCGGCCACATCCACAGGAAGCGAGGTGAATAGGCCCGGCCGCACATCGAGTAGTTGCCGGCTCCGTACGAGCCGCCGATCACCACGGTCAGCTTCGGGACGCGGGTGCTGGCGACGGCGTTGACCATCTTGGCGCCGTGCTTGGCGATGCCGCCCGCCTCGTACTGCCGGCCGACCATGAACCCGCTGATGTTCTGTAGGAAGAGGAGGGGGATGCCGCGCTGGTCGCACAACTCGATGAAGTGGGCGCCCTTGAGGGCCGACTCGGAGAACAGCACGCCGTTGTTGGCGACGATGCCGACGGGGTGGCCGTGGATCCGGGCGAATCCGGTGACCAGGGTCGCGCCGTACTCGGCCTTGAACTCGGCGAACCGGCTGCCGTCGACCAGCCGGGCGATCACCTCGCGCACGTCGTAGGGCGTGCGCGGGTCGACCGGGACGGCCCCGTACAGGCCGACCGGGTCCACGGCCGGCGGCTCGACCGGGGTGAGCGGCCACGGCCTGGCCGAGCGCGGGCCGAGCCCGGCCACGATCGTGCGGACGATGGAGAGGGCGTGGGCGTCGTCCTCGGCCAGGTGGTCCGTCACCCCCGAGGTGCGGGAGTGCAGGTCACCACCGCCCAGTTCCTCGGCGGTGACCACCTCTCCGGTGGCGGCCTTCACCAGCGGCGGCCCGCCCAGGAAGATCGTGCCCTGGTTGCGGACGATCACGGCCTGGTCGCTCATCGCCGGGACGTACGCCCCGCCGGCGGTGCAGGAGCCGAGCACGGCGGCGATCTGCGGGATGCCCGCGGCGGAGAGCCTGGCCTGGTTGTAGAAGATCCGGCCGAAGTGGTCGCGGTCCGGGAAGACCTCGTCCTGCATGGGGAGGAAGGCGCCGCCGGAGTCCACCAGGTAGACACAGGGCAGCCGGTTCTCCAGCGCGACCTCCTGGGCGCGCAGGTGCTTCTTCACGGTCATCGGGTAGTAGGTGCCGCCCTTGACGGTGGCGTCGTTGGCGACCACCACCACCTCGCGTCCGGCGACCCGGCCGATGCCCGCGATCACCCCGGCCGCGGGCGCCGCCCCGTCGTACATCCCGTCGGCGGCCAGCGGGGCCAGTTCCAGGAAGGGCGAGGCCGGGTCGAGCAGGGTGTCCACCCGGTCGCGGGGGAGCAGCTTGCCGCGCGCCGTGTGCCGGGCGCGGGCCCTGGCGCCGCCGCCGAGGGCCGCCGCGTCGAGCTTCTCGCGCAGCTCGGCGACGAGGGCCCGGTGTGCCTCGGTGTTGGCCCGGTAGGTGGTGGAGCCCGGGTCGACCGCGGTGCCGAGCCGGGGCGCGGGAGCAGCGGCTCCCGGCGGTACGGCACCCGGCGCCGCCGTGGTGCCGGCCGCTGCGCTGCCATGGACGCCGGTGGGTACACCGGCGGTTGAGATGACCATTCCCAAGAGCTCCCTTGCCCTCGGCACCAGGTGGGCGGCCGAATGCGGTGCGCCCGTGGACCCCACGTTAATTAACGTTAACTTACGCGCCCAGGTTAACGGCCGATAACCCCACTGTCTACGATGGGCAGCATGCCGAACGTCCCCGCAGCCTCCGCGCTCCCACGCCGCGACCAGATCCGTCGGGAGGCCGCGCGACTCTTCGCGGCCCGGGGTTTCCTCGGGGTGGGTGTGGACGAGATCGGCAAGGCCGTCGGCATCAGCGGCCCCGGGCTCTACCGCCACTTCGCCGGAAAGGACGCGATGCTCGCCGATCTGCTGATCGGCATCAGCGAGCGCCTGCTGGAGGAGGGGCGGCGCCGGGCGGGCGGCGGTGACGGTCCGGCCGCCGCGCTGGACGCGCTGATCGGCGGCCACGTCGACTTCGCCCTCGACGACCGCGACCTGATCACCCTCCACGACCGCGAGCTGCTGAACCTCAAGGAGGAGGACCGCCGCACCGTCCGCCGGCTCCAGCGCGGCTACGTCGAGCTGTGGGTGGACGTGGTCCGGCAGGCCTATCCGCAGCTGACGGGCCCCGCCGCCGAACCGGTGGCCAGGGCCGCCGTCCACGCCGTCTTCGGCCTGATCAACTCGACCCCGCACAGCCTCGGCCCGGGCCCCGCCCAGGACGAGCGCTCCGGCCTCCAGCGCGACGGCATGGCCGTCCTGCTGCACGCCCTCGCCCACGGCGCCTTCGCGGCGGCGGCAGAGTCGGTGTCCGCGCAGGCCTGATCCCTGCGCCCCCGGAGGGCCTGCCCGGCGGTCCGGGCCCAAGCGTCGGCGGTCCGGCTCCGAGGCCGGAGGCCTACGGCCACCGGAGGTCTAGGACCAAAGGATGGCGCCCGCCCGCCCGCCCCTGGCCGCTGGGCCTTCGGCGGGTCGTCCGCGACCCTGGAGTCAGGCGACCCTGGAGGCGGGCGGGGTCGGCGGGCCGTGTGTGCGTTCGGCCGGGACGCGTTCGGCCGGGAATCACCGCAGGCCTCAGGCTGTTGGCCAGTCCGCCGGACCGGACGATCTGGGCCGCCCGGTCCGCTCCGGCCCCATCCGGGCCGGAAACGCCATGGCGGCCACCCGACGAAATGGTTAGCATCCCTAAATATGCCTGAGACTCACGGATCCACGGTGGAGCAATCCCCGAGCGGCTCACCGGACCCCGGCGCGAGCCCGCAGCTGGACGGCGACCACCCGCAGCCGGACGGCGACCACCCGCAGGCCGTCGGCTGGCTGCGCCGCCTGGTCGGCTACTGCTGGCGGTCCCGCCGCAGCGTGCTGCTCGCCTTCGGCGCCTCGCTCGTCGGCATGGCCGTCACCTCGCTGGTGCCGCTGGTCACCAAGGTGATCATCGACGACGTCATCACCGCGCACACCCGCTCGCTGGTCCCCTGGGCGGTGGTGCTGCTGCTCGCCGCCGTCGTCGTCTTCGGTTGCACCCAGGTCCGCCGCTACTACGGCGGTCAGCTCGCCCTGGACGTCCAGCACGACATGCGCAGCGACCTGTTCCGCTCGCTCGGCCGGCTCGACGGCCACCGCCAGGACCGGCTGGACACCGGCCAGGTGGTCGGGCGCGCGACCTCCGACCTCCAGCTGATCAACGGCCTGCTCTCGATGCTGCCGATGATGACCGGCTACCTGGTGATGTTCGTCATGTCGCTGGCCGTGATGGTCTGGCTCTCCCCGCCGCTCACCTTGATAGCCCTGGTGATGGCCCCCGCGCTGTGGTGGATCACCGTCCTCAGCCGCAAGCGCCTCTTCCCCGCCACCTGGGCCGCCCAGCAGGAGGCGGCCGCCGTCGCGGGCGTGGTGGACGGCGCGATCGGCGGCGTCCGGGTGGTCAAGGGCTTCGGTCAGGAGGCGCAGGAGCTGGACAAGCTGGAGCGGGCCTCCCGTCACCTGTTCGCCGCCCGGCTCCGGTCGATCCGGCTCAACGCCCGCTACAACCCGGCGATGCAGGCCATCCCGGCGCTCGCGCAGGTCGCGGTGCTGGCCTTCGGCGGCTGGCTGGCCGTCGACGGCCAGGTGTCGCTCGGGACCTTCGTCGCCTTCTCCACCTACGTCGCGCAGATGACCGGGCCGGTGCGGATGCTCACCATGGTCATCACGGTCGGCCAGCAGGCCCGGGCCGGTGTGGAGCGCGTCCTCCAGCTGATCGACGAGCGCCCGCTGGTCCAGGAGCGCCCGGACGCGCTCACCCTGGACCTCACCGGGGACGGCACCCGTGAAGGCGCCGCCACCGGCGTCCGCGAAGGCAGCGCCGCAGGCCCTCGCGCCACCGCAGGCCCCCGCGCCACCGCAGACACCCGAACCTCTGATGTCGCCCTGGAGTTCGACCAGGTCGAGTTCCGCTACGACCCCGAGCACCCCGCCCCCGTCCTGCACGGCCTCAGCCTGAAGCTGGCCCCCGGCGAGACCCTCGCCCTGGTCGGGGCTTCCGGCTCCGGCAAGTCGACGGTGGCGCAGCTGGTGCCGCGCTTCTACGACCCGGCGGCCGGCGCCGTCCGCCTCTACGGCCACGACCTGCGCGACCTCACCCTGGACTCGGTCCGGTCGGCGGTCGGCATCGTCCCCGAGGAGAGCTTCCTGTTCTCCGAGTCGGTCCGCACCAACATCGCCTACGGCCGTCCGGACGCCACGGACGAGCAGGTGGTGGCGGCCGCGCGGGCCGCCCAGGCCGACGAGTTCGTCCGCGCGCTGCCCGACGGCTACGAGACCAAGGTCGGCGAGCAGGGCCTGACCCTCTCCGGAGGCCAGCGCCAGCGGATCGCGCTGGCCCGGGCGATCCTCACCGACCCCCGGATCCTGCTGCTGGACGATGCCACCTCGGCAGTGGACCCGCAGGTCGAGGCGGAGATCCACGACGCGCTGCGCTCGGTGATGACCGGCCGCACCACGCTGCTGATCGCCCACCGCCGTTCGACCCTGCAGCTCGCCGACCGGATAGCCGTCCTGGATCACGGCCGGATGCTGGACATCGGCACGCACGAGGAACTCGACGCCCGATGTCCCCAGTACCGGGCTCTGATCACCGACCCCGAGGCCGGCCGCACACCCCGGTCGTCCGAGGCCCCGCAGACCGTCGAGCAGACCTCCGCGCGGACCGTCGAGCAGGCCTCTCCGCAGACCCCCGAGCAGCCTGCTGGGCAGCAGGCCCCCGAGCAGCAGGCCCCCGAGCAGCCGGCCGCTGAGCAGACCGAGGCGTGGTCCACCCCCGAGCCTGTCCACGAACCGACCCCCACGCCGGCCTCGCCCCCCACCCCGGAACCCGTCGCCACGCAGACCCCCGCCCCGGCCACCCCCGACCTCCCCACCCCCGCCCTGGTCAAGGCGGCCCGCACCGCCGACCCTGACCTGCTGGCCAAGGTCGCGGCCCTCCCGCCGGCCGCCGACTCCCCGGCGGTCCCGCGCGCCGAGGCCGAGGCCGGTGACCCGGACTTCACCCTCCGCCGCCTGCTGCGCCCCTTCCGCGTCCCGCTCGCCTTGGCCCTGCTGCTCGTCGCGCTCGACGCGGCCTCCGGCCTGGTGCTGCCGGTGCTGATCCGGCACGGCATCGACCAGGGAGTCAGCAAGGCCCTGATGTCCGGGGTCGCCGTGGCCGCGCTCGCCGCGCTGGTGGTGGTGCTGCTGGACTGGTTGGTGCAGAGCGCCGAGAACCGGGTCAGCGGCCGGACCGGTGAGCGGGTGCTCTACCTGCTCCGCCTCAAGATCTTCGCCCACCTCAACCGGCTCGGCCTGGACTACTACGAGCGCGAGCTGTCCGGTCGGATCATGACCCGGATGACCACCGACCTGGACTCGCTGACGTCCTTCCTGCAGACCGGCGTGGTCACCGCCGTGGTCAGCCTGCTGACCTTCGGCGGGATCTTCGCCGCGCTGCTGATCATCGACGCCGGCCTGGCCCTGGTGGTCTTCGCGGTGCTGCCGCTGCTGGTGATCGCGACGCTGGTGTTCCGTCGGAAGTCCAGGGATCAGTACGAGTTGTCCCGGGACCTCATCAGCACCGTCAACGCCGACCTCCAGGAGAACGTGGCGGGCATGCGGATCGTCCAGGCCTTCCGCCGCTTGGACACCAACACGGACCGCTTCGTCGCCCGGGGCGTCGCCTATCGCGAGGCCCGGGTGCGCGCGCAGCTGTACATCTCGCTGTACTTCCCGTTCGTCCAGTTCCTCTCCAGCGTGGCCGCCGCGCTGGTGCTGATCGTGGGCGCGGCCCGGGTCGACGCCGGGACGCTGACGGTCGGCGCGCTGGTCGCGTACCTGCTGTACATCGATCTGTTCTTCGCACCGGTCAATCAGCTGTCCCAGGTGTTCGACGGCTACCAGCAGGCTTCGGTGGGTCTCGGCCGGATCCGGGAGCTGCTGCGCACCCCGACCGCCACGGCCGAGGCGGCCGACCCCGTGCCGGTGCCCGAGGGGCTGCGCGGCGAGATCTCCTTCGAGGGCGTCGGCTTCGCCTACAACGGTGGTGCGGACGGCGCCCCGAGGGTGCTGACCGGTGTGGACCTGCACATTCCGGCCGGGCAGACGGTGGCGCTGGTGGGCGAGACCGGCGCCGGCAAGTCGACGCTGGTGAAGCTGGTCGCCCGGTTCTACGACGCGACGGAGGGCACCGTGCGGGTGGACGGGGTCGACCTCACCCGCTTCGACCTGGCGCAGTACCGCCACCGGCTGGGCGTGGTGCCGCAGGAGGCGTACCTGTTCGCGGGCACGGTGCGCGAGGCGATCGCGTACGGCCGGCCCGACGCCTCGCCGGCCGAGGTGGAGGCGGCGGCCCGGGCGGTCGGCGCGCACGACATGATCGTCCGGCTGTCCGGCGGCTACGACCACGAGGTCGCGGGTCGCGGCCGCAACCTCTCGGCCGGCCAGCGGCAGTTGATCGCGCTGGCCCGGGCCGAGCTGGTCGATCCGGACGTCCTGCTGCTCGACGAGGCGACCGCGGCGCTCGACCTGGCCACCGAGGCGGCGGTCAACCAGGCCGCGGACCGCCTCAGCGGCGGCCGCACCACGCTGGTCATCGCCCACCGGCTGACCACCGCCGAGCGCGCAGACCGGGTCGTCGTGCTGGACCACGGCCGGGTGGTCGAGGACGGCACGCACACCGAGCTGCTCGCCCGGGGCGGCACGTACGCCCGGCTCTGGCAGGCGTTCATCGCGGACGGCCACCCGGCGGTCGAGGCCGTCGCCGCCGGGTAGCCGACTGCCCGCGATCAGTCTGGCGGACCGTCGCCGGCGGCCCGTCAGGCTGATCGTCAGGCGGCGATCAGCGAGGCCAGCAGGCCGGTGGCGTCGATCCCGCGCGGCAGGTCGCTGACCTGTCCGTCGCCGACCTCGACCACGCGCCAGCCGGAGCCGTCGGCCCGGCTGGCGAGGTCGGTGGTGACGAAGCGGCAGCCGAGCATCCGGACCAGGGGGCGGACGCCGGTGAGGTCGGGTTCGACATCGTGGTGAGGCGCGTCGGGGTGCGGCCCGACCAGGACGGGTTCGCCGTCCAGCCACCACACCCGCGCCTCCACGGCCCGCCCGCTCCCACGGCCCGACCCTCCATCCGGCCCTCCGCCCGATCCTTCGCCCGATCCTTCGCCCGAGTCGTCACCCGAGCTGCCGCCCGGCCCGTCGGCCAGCGGCTCGAACTCCTCGTACCGCCGCAGTACCACCCCGCCGGTCAGGAACTCGCCCTGGAGCTCGACGAACCGCGCCACCACGCGTCCGACGCTCGCCAGATCGGCCAACTCGGGGACGTAGCAGGCCTCGTGCCACTCGTGCTTGCGCGACTTCACGTAGTCCTTGACGATCGCCGGCCCGCTCCCGCCGAGCCGGGCCGCGGCGGCCGCCAGCTCTTCCGGCCCGGGCACCGCGGCAGCGGCGGCGGGGATCCACGTGCTGGGCGGGGTCGCCCCCTCGAACACGCCGTACCAGCCCGGCAGTTCGTGTGCCGTCGCGTAGCCGGCCGGGCTGGTCAGCAGGGCGCAGCCGCGCGCGGCGAGCGCGGCGGCGAAGCCGGCGTAGCGGGCGGACGGAAGCATCCAGCCCCGGTACCAGAGCGGACCCCGGTCCTGCGGCACCCGTCGGACCGCCTGCTCGGCGTGCCCGGTGAGCAGCGCGTCGTGGTCGACCAGGTGGTGCTCGCCGCCCAACTCCCGCAGCAGCCTGGCCTCCCAGGCGAAGTGCGGGTCGGGCCGGCGCGGGTTGAGCGGGTCGGCGGGGAAGAGGATCGCGGGTACGGGCATGGCCGTCAGGGTAAGGCCCGGGCGGGGCGGCGTCGGCGGCTTTCGGCGCGTCAAACCCGCTCGACGGCCCGGCCGGGTGCTGGGAGAGTGATCCGATGCGAAATCTGCTGAGACTCCGTAGGCGTGTCCCCCGGCAGGCGGCTCGCACGGTG
Organism: Kitasatospora sp. NPDC043949; assembly: GCF_056435365.1. Lineage (NCBI taxonomy): Bacteria > Bacillati > Actinomycetota > Actinomycetes > Kitasatosporales > Streptomycetaceae > Kitasatospora > Kitasatospora sp. NPDC043949. The sequence goes on from NZ_JBWKEQ010000037.1 coordinate 80,236, forward strand.
GTCCTGGACGAGGACGGCTCGGTCTTCCTGCTCCGTTCGGACAACGACGAGGTCGGCGTCCACTGGACCATGCCGGGCGGCGGGCTGGAGCCCGGCGAGACCCCGTGGACCGGCGCCCGGCGCGAACTCTGGGAGGAGACGGGCTGGAGCGACCTCGAACCGGGCCCGCTGCTCTGCACCTGGGAACACGACTTCACCTGGCACGGCACCCCGGTCCGTCAGCACGAGCACATCTACCTCACGGGCGGACCGCACCGCGGTCCGGTCGGTGATGTCAGCGCGGTGCATGCCGAGGACCGGATCCTCGACTGGCGCTGGTGGACCCCGGCCGACCTGGCGGACGAGAACGCCGACGCGCTCTGGCCACCCCGGCTGCCGGAGTTGCTGACCGCCGTCCGCGAGGGCTGGGCCGTCGACGGGCGCCCCCCGGTACCCGTCGACCTCGGCTTCATCCCGAACGCCCCGGCCAGCCGCTGACGGCCGCCCGCTGACCGCTCCCCGACGCGCGGCCGACCGCGATCTCCCGGCTGCCGTCCCCTGGTCGTTGCCGGCGGCCCCTGAACGCGCGCTGCTGCGACCGTTGCCGACGGGCCCTGCCCGCGCGCTGCTACGACCACACGCCCCTACGGGCGCCCGCCGCGTCGTGCCCGCCCGCCCGGGCCGGATTCCCAGCCGTGCAGGTCCAGCTCCCGGTCGTGCAGCGCGCAGGGGTTCATCAGCACGGTCAGCTGCGCGTCGGTCAGCTGCTCGAAGGCGAGCCCGGTGGCGGACAGCAGTTGCTCGGTCGGCACCGAGACGGCGATGGCGGGGCGCCAGGAGGGCAGCACGATCAGGCTGGTGCCGCGGCCGATCCGGACCGGTTCCGCCGTCACCCGGATCGGCGCCCGCTCCTCCGGGCGGCCGACGGCCTCGGGCTGGTTCGGGCTGCCGCCGATCAGGATGCCGAGCGGTGTCTCGGCCCGCGCCGCCTCGGGGCCGGCGGCCGATGGCGCTGTCACAGCCCCGGTGCCTCCGATGGGTGCACCCGAACCGGGTGCGGCTGCCGCCCGGACCTCGGCCGGGAGAGCAGCGGAGGTCGCGGCCGTCTCCCGTGCGGCCGCCCCCTGCCCGGTCGCGTCGGCCTGCGGGTGCATCCGGCGCAGTCGGCGCGAGGGCGCGGGGCGCCGGGATCCGGCGGCCCGGAGTTCCTCGCGCGCCGCGCGCAGCACGGGCACGGCCCGGTCGCCCTCGGGCGCGACGGCCGGTCGACCGAACCGGCCTGCCCCGGTCCCGGCCCGCCCGCCCACGGCCTCGGCCTCGCCGCCCGGAACGTCTTCACGGTGCTGAACGCCCGCGCCGCCCTCACGGACCCCGCTGTCCCCGTCCCCGTCCTCGTCCTCGCCGTCCTCGGCGCTCTCGCCGAGCAGCGCCCGGACCTCCGTGGCCGGTCGCCGGCACGCGGCCGCCAGGTCGGCGACCGAGCGGCCTTGGGCGCGGGCGGCCCGCAGCCGGTCGGCGAGCGCCGCCCGCAGCCGTGAGGTGGTCGGATCGTCCGCAGCCGCCTCGCCCCCCGCTGCGGGTCCGCCGTTCCCCGCGCCGTCCTCCCGTCCGCGCGGCTGCGGAACCGAGTCGTGGCGTGAGCCGCCCGCCTGGCGCGGCCCACCGGCCGTGCCGGACGGGGCGGCGCCCGGAGCGCCGGCCGGGCCGGTCTCGGCGGCCGTCGCGATGGAGCAGCGCGCAGCGTGCGGGGGCGCGGATCCGGCGCTGCCCCCGGGCGGGCCGGGCAGGGACGGGTCGGTTGCGGCGGGGTGGAGCGAGGTCATCGGCACGGGCCCTTCGGCGGACGGTCCGGATGATCCTCCCGCACCGCGCGACCAGCTCCAAGAGTCAGTTCCGGGGGTGTGCGCGAGACCACTGCCCGCCCCTACGCCCCGTGTCGACTCAAGTGCCGGGCGCGACGAAGCCCTTGAGGTCGGCGAGCACCGCGTTGGCGGCCATGACACCGAGCCCGAGGAACCAGGTCTCATCCGAAACCGGCTGGGCCTGACCGGACTTGACCGCGCCGAGGGTCTTCCAGAGCGCGCCGCCGAGCACCGCGTCCTGGTTGGTGGAGCTGGGGCTGCCGTACACGCCGTAGAAGATCCAGTCGGCGTCGGTCTTGTCGATCTGCTCCGGGCTGACCTCCACCGCGAGTTCCTTGACCTGTTCGATCTTGGGCTGCGGCAGCGGGACGTCGGTGAGGATGGTGCCGATGAAGGACAGCTCGGCGTACAGCCGGGTCCGGCCGGGCATGAAGCGCAGCGGCGTGATGGTGGGCCGCTTGTCGCCGAGCTTGGCGCCGATCGCGGTGGCGGCTGCCTGGTACGCGTCGAGCTGGGTCTTGGCCTCGGCCTCCAGGCCGAACGGGCTGGCGTTGAGCTGGAAGTTCTGCTTCCAGGGGTAGCCGGGGCGCAGCGAGAAGACGGTCGGCGCGATCTTGGAAAGCTGCGCGTACTGGTCCTGGGCGCGCAGCTGGCTGCCGAGGATCAGGTCGGGCTTGAGCGCGGCGATGGCCTCCAGGTTGAGGCTGTTGATGGTGCCGACGTTGGCCGGGTTGCCGGCCTTGTCCTTGAGGTAGGACGGCAGGGACTTGGAGCCGTCGGTGTAGACGATGCCGACCGGCTGGATGCCGAGTGCGACGACGTTGTCGAGTTCGCCGGTGTCCAGGACCACGACCCGGGTGGGCTTGGCGGGGATGACGGTCTCGCCCATGGCGTGCTTGACGGTGCGCGGGTAGACGCCGGGGGCGGCGTCGGTGCCGAAGCCCTTCATCTTCTCGATCACGGTGGCGTAGTCGTCGCCGCCCTGCTTGACCGACTTCTGGTCGGGCGATGCGCCGCCGGTGCCGGGGGTCGCGCCGCCGGAGCCGCCGTTGCCGCCCGAGCCGCCGGAGCTGCCGCAGGCGGTGAGCAGTCCGCCGAGGCCGAGGACCGCCCCGCCGGCGATCCCGGCGGAGAGGAACCTGCGGCGGGAGGGGGTGCGGGGGACGAGGACCAGGTCGTCGGGGTGGGGGGCCACGCGACGCTCCTTCGAATCGAGGTTAGGTGAGGCAAACCTATCCGAAGCGTCCGAGGGGGGACGTGGCGACCCGTCCGGGCCGGGGGTGAACCATCTCAAACCTTGACATAAGGGAGAAATTCTCTTGACCCTAATCCTTTGAAACCAAGGTACACCGCTTAACGCGCCGTTAATGCTGCACCTTGACGGCCTTCACCGAGAACGAATCGAAGCAAGTGGTTTAGATCACCAAGGGTTGGTCTACTCAACCTTCCATGCTCGCGCCTAGGGTGCGCTGGTGTTTGATCAGCAGCTCTCAGAGCACGGAAGCAGCGGCCGGGCAATGGCGCCCGGCGCTCCGCAGGGTGCCCCGGTCAGTGGCATCAGTGGTGGAGTCCCCGACCAGGGGACAGCTGGGGGAGCGGGGGACAAGGGTCTACGGGGCAACTCGGTGGGCCTGCTGGGCAGTGTGGTCCTGGGCGTTTCCACGGTCGCCCCGGTCTACTGCCTGACCGCGACACTCGGGCCGACCGTCACCGCGGTCGGCGTCCAGATGCCCGCCGTGTTCCTGGCCGGCTTCCTGCCGATGCTGCTCGTCGCGTTCGCCTACAAGGAGCTGAACAAGGACTTCCCGGACTGCGGCACGTCCTTCACCTGGACGGTCAAGGCCTTCGGCCCCCGGGTCGGCTGGATGGCCGGCTGGGGCCTGACCGTCGCGACCATCATCGTGCTGTCCAACCTGGCCGGGGTCGCGACCGAGTTCCTCTACCTGATGCTCGGCGAGATGACCGGCAGGAGCTGGGTCGCCGAACTCGACCAGAACCAGGCCGTCCACCTGCTCACCGTCGTCCTGCTGATCGCCGGCGCCACCGCGATGAGCTACCGGGGGATGACCGCCACCAAGTGGTTCCAGTACAGCCTGGTCGGCCTCCAACTCGCCGTGCTGGTGCTCTTCTCGGCCATCGCCGTCGGCAAGGCCGCCGCCGGCGACCTGCCCGACTCGATCGGCTTCTCGTTCTCCTGGCTCAACCCGCTCCAGGTCAGCTCCTTCAGCGCCTTCACCGCCGGCCTGTCGCTGTCGATCTTCATGTACTGGGGCTGGGACACCTGTCTCACCATGAACGAGGAGACCCTCGGCAGCGCCAAGACCCCCGGCCGCGCCGCGATGGTCTCCATGGTCACCCTGGTCGGCTCGTACCTGCTGGTCGCGATCTCCGCCCAGATGTTCGCGGGCGTCGGCTCCACCGGCTTCGGCCTCAGCAACCCGGAGACCTCCGACAACGTCTTCGCCGCGCTCGCCCGCCCGGTCCTCGGCTCGCCGTGGAGCGTCCTGCTCTTCCTGGCCGTCGTCGCCAGCGCCGCCGCCAGCCTCCAGACCACCTTTATCCCGGTGGCCCGCACCCTGCTCGCGATGAGCGCCTACCGTGCCGTGCCGCCGCGCTTCGGCGCCGTCCACCCGCGCTTCCGCACCCCCGGATACGCCACCGTCGCGGCCGGCATCGCCACCGCCGTCTTCTACGTCGGCATGAGCCTGATCAGCGAGAACGTCGTCCAGGACACCATCCTGGCGCTCGGCCTGATGATCTGCTTCTACTACGCGCTGACCGCGTTCGCCTGCGTTTGGTACTTCCGCCGCTCGCTGCGCACCGGCCCCCGCGACCTGTTCCTCAAGGGCATCGCCCCGCTGCTCGGCGGCGTGCTGCTGAGCGGGGTCTTCCTGCAGACCCTCACCGACGCCTGGAACCCGGATTACGGCAGCGGCGCCGTTTTCGGCATCGGCTCGGTGTTCGTCATCGGCGTCGGCATCCTGCTGCTCGGCGCCGTCCTGATGACCTGCTACGGGCTGGCCCGGCCGGAGTTCTTCCGCGGCGAGACGCTGCGCAAGGACACCCCCGCGCTGGTCGTCGAGGACTGAGAGGACCGGGAGGACCGGGAGGACCGGGAGGACCGGAGCGCCGAAAGCCGACCACGCCGCCGGGCACCGACGCTATCCTCGACCGCATGAAGCTCTACGCGGGCCAGTGCTGGTGGCCGTCCTGAGGGACGGCCACCCCACCCGCTTGACCAGGGCCGTCCGGAATGGACGGCCCTTTCGCGTTTCCCACGGAACGGGCCCCCGCCCCGGACGGCCGCCACCACCGCCGTACCGAGGAGAAACCCGATGACCACCGAGACGACCGCGACCACCCCGACGACCCCGTCCGTGGCGACCACCGCCACCTTCACCGCCGATCCGGCCGGCCACCGCGTCCTCACCGGGGACCGCCCCACCGGACCGCTGCACCTCGGCCACTACTTCGGCACCCTGTACAACCGCGTCCAGCTCCAGAACCAGGGCGTCGAGATGTTCGTCGTGATCGCCGACTACCAGGTCATCACCGACCGGGACATCGCCGACCGGCTCGCCGAGCACACCGAGAACCTCGTTCTCGACTACCTCGCGGCCGGCCTCGACCCCGACCGCGCCACGATCTTCGCGCACAGCGCCGTCCCCGCCCTCAACCAACTGCTGCTGCCCTTCCTCAGCCTGGTCAGCGTCGCCGAACTGAACCGCAACCCCACCGTCAAGGACGAGATCGCGCACTCCCGCCAGTCCGCCGTCAACGGGCTGATGTTCACCTACCCCGCCCACCAGGCCGCCGACATCCTCTTCTGCAAGGCGAACCTCGTGCCGGTCGGCCAGGACCAGCTGCCCCACCTCGAAGTCGCCCGCACCATCGCCCGCCGCTTCAACGAGCGCTACCCGCACGCCGACGGCGGCGCCGTCTTCCCCACTCCCCGCGCACTGCTCTCCGACGCCCCGCTGCTGCTCGGCACCGACGGCGGCAAGATGAGCAAGAGCCGGGGCAACTCCGTCCCCCTCGGCGCGACCGAGGACGAGACCGCCCGGATCATCCGCGGCGCCAGGACCGATGCCGACCGTCGGATCGACTACGACCCGGCCAACCGGCCCGAGGTCTCCGGCCTCATCCTGCTCGCCGCGCTCTGCCAGGACCGCGCACCCGAGGAGATCGCCGAGGAAATCGGTGACGGCGGGGCCGCCGCGCTCAAGCGCACCGTCACCGACTCCGTCAACGAGTACCTCCGCCCCCTGCGCGCCCGCCGCGCCGAACTCGCCGCCGACCGAGGCCACCTGCGCCAGGTCCTGCGCGACGGGGCCGAACGCGCCAACGCCGTCGCCGACGCCACCCTCGACGAGGTCAGGAAGGTGATGGGGGCGATCTGAAGAACCGCCCCGCACCTCCGGCGCACCTTCGGGGCACCTTCGGCCCGAAGACGTCGGCTCGCGGACATCGGCCCGTCGACACGGGGGCATATCGTCACCGGGCGGCCTCGACCACGCCGAGGCCGCCCGTACCCGGCCTCCCCCGAAAGGCGTCCCGGCCCATGGACCAGCACCCGACCACGCCCGGCCAGGGTCTGACCCGCCCGCCACACCTGCGCCCCGGCGACCACATCGCCGTCGTCGCCCCCAGCGGCCCGATCGACTCCCAGCGGCTCACCGACGGCTGCGCGGTCCTCCGCTCCTGGGGCCTGCGGGTCACCGTCGGCCCGCACGTCCTCGACGCCCACCCCACCCTCGGCTACCTCGCCGGCACCGACGCCGACCGCGCCGCCGACCTCCAGTCCGCCTGGCTCGACCCCACCGTCGACGCCGTCATCTGCGCCCGTGGCGGCTACGGCGTCCACCGCATGGTCGACCTGCTCGACTGGGACGCCATGCGCGCCGTCCCGCCCAAGCCGTTCATCGGCTTCAGCGACGTCTCCTCCCTCCAGGAGGCCTTCGCCCAGCGGCTCGGCATCGCCACCCTCTACGGGCCGATGAGCGCGGCCGGCTCCTTCATCACCGACGGACCGACCGCCGAGCACCTGCGCCGCACCCTCTTCGAGCCCACGGCCACCACCGTGCTCACCTCACTGACCGCCACCACCCTCGTCCCCGGCCGCGCCCGGGGCGTCACCGCGGGCGGCTGCCTCCACGTCCTCGCGGCCGAGCGCGGCACGCCCGCCGCCCGGCCCTCCTACGCCGGCGGCATCCTGATCCTGGAGGACGTCCACGAGCAGCCGTACCAGCTCGATCGGCTCCTCACCCAGTTCCTGCGCTCCGGTGCGTTCGACGGGGTCGCCGGCATCGCGCTCGGCTCCTGGGACGGCTGCGGACGGCTCGACCGCGTCCGGGACGTCATGCTCGACCGCCTCGGCCCGCTCGGCATACCCGTCATCTGGGAACTCGGCTTCGGCCACTGCCCCTCCACCCTGACCGTCCCGCTCGGCGTCCCCGCCGTCCTCGACGCCGACGCCGGCACCCTCACCCTGGAGGTGCCCGCCCTCGCCGAGCGGTGAGGCCCGTGCCGGAGGTGAGTAGGGTGCGGCCATGAACGAGGACCGCCTCACCGCCCTCGCCCTCGGCTTCCTCCGGGGCCCGGGCAGCAACGCCCGCACGATCCTCGGACTTGCCGGCCCGCCCGCCGCCGGCAAGTCCACCCTGGCCCGGCACCTGGTCGCCGAGATCGAACGCGCCGAGGGCCCCGGCAGCGCCGCGTACGTCCCGCTCGACGGCTTCCACCTGTCCGCCGCCCAACTGGACCGCCTCGCCCTGACCCACCGCAAGGGCGCCCCCGCCACCTTCGACGCCCACGGCTACGTCGCCCTGCTGCGCCGCATCGCCGCCGACCGCTTCCAGGACATCTACGCCCCCGACTTCGACCGCACCCTCGACGAACCGGTCGCCGCCCGCCACGTCGTCCGCCCGCACACCCGCCTCGTCATCACCGAGGGCAACTACCTCGCCTCCACCGACGCCCCGTGGCCGGAGGCCCGCCGCCTGCTGCGTGAACTCTGGTACGTGGACACCGACGACGCCCTCCGCGAGGAGCGCCTGCTCCGCCGCCACCGCGACGGCGGCCGCGACGAGGCCACCGCCCGCCACTGGGTGACCGGCAACGACCACCCCAACGGCGAGTACGTGAAAGCCGGCCGCGCACTCTGCACCCGGACCGTCGCCGGCAGCGGCTTGCCCGCGACGCCGACCAGGGGTAGTGTTCTCTAGTCGCTCGGCAGGGAGCACCGGACACGCATCGGCGCGGACGGTCCCGGGGCGGCCAATCCTTTTGAAACACCATTTCCTGGTTCGGGCTGGGTCGCGTCTTGTCGCGGCTTGGTTCTTATTCGGCGTGTTCGTTTTATTGGATTGCGGTCGATTCGCTTTTCGGAGCGGGGATCGGCTAGAGTTTGAAACGTCGGACGGGGCGTCAAGCCGC
>NZ_JBWKEQ010000038.1:0-27737 GCF_056435365.1 Kitasatospora sp. NPDC043949
CCCCCCCCCCCCCCCCCCCCCCCCCCCCCCCCCCCCCCCCCCCCCCCCCCCCCCCCCCCCCCCCCCCCCCCCCCCCCCCCCCCCCCCCCCGCGCCGGGTTCAGTTGGCCAGGCTGAAGTCGCCGCCGAGGGGTGCGGCGATCTTGTCGACGCCGGTCAGCGCGGTGAGCGAGGTGACGGGGGTGCTGCTGTCGGTGGTGGTGCCGTTGCCGAGTTGGCCGGAGCCGTTGTTGCCCCAGGAGCGGACGGTGTTGTCGCCGAGCAGGGCGATGCTGTGTTCGCGGCCGCCGGCGATCAGTTGGATGCCGGTGAGGCCGGGGACCTGGACGGGGGTGATCCGGTAGTCGGTGGTGCCGTCGCCGATCTGGCCGGAGGTGTTCCGGCCCCAGGCCTTGAGCTTGTTGTCGCTGTCGGTGACGGCCAGGCTGTGGTGGGCTCCGGCCGCGATCCCGGAGACCCCTCCGAGCCAGCTGCCCTGGGTGTCGACCGGGGTGAAGCGGCTGATGGTGGTGTTGTCGCCGAGCTGGCCGGTGGCGTTGTAGCCCCACGCCTTCACCGCGTTGCCGCTGGTGGGCTTGGTGGAAGTGCTCGGCGGGCCGACCAGGGCCAGGTTGTGGTCGGCACCGGCGGCGATCCGGGTCACACCGGTCAGGTTGTTCACCGGGGACGGTACGTTGCGGCTCGCCGAAGTGCCGTCCCCGAGCTGGCCGTTGATGTTGTAGCCCCAGGCCCACACGGTGCCGTCCTCGCGCAGCGCCAGACTGTGGTTGAGTCCGGCGGCGATCGCGATCACCTTGTTGAGTCCCTCGACCCGGACCGGGACGCTGCTGTCGGCGTTGGTGCCGTTGCCGAGCTGGCCGTAGTTGTTGCGCCCCCAGGCGACCACGGTCCGGTCGGCGAGCAGTGCCAGGCTGTGCACTCCGCCCGCGGCGACGTCGGTGGCATCGGAAAGGTTGACGACCTGGCCGGGCGCGTTGTGGCTGAACACCGAACCGTCGCCGAGCTGCCCGGACCCGTTGGCGCCCCACGTCTGCACCGTGCGGTCGGTCAGCAGGGCCAGCCCGAAACCTGCGGTGGGGCCACTTCCCCCGGCGGCGATCTTCACCACCTCGGCGCTCGTCAGCCCCAGCACGGTGGTGGCCGTCGTACGGATGTCCGTCCAGGTGCCGTCGCCGAGCTGACCCGCGCGGTTGTTGCCCCAGGACTTGAGCCGCTTCTCCTGCACTTCATCTCCTCATCGGGTGTGCTGTCACTCGGGAACGCGGCCTCGCCGGGCGCTGCCGCGGAGGCTGCCACGAGGACGCGGCGATGCCGCCCCCCGACAGACCGCTCCTGCCCGGCCCTCTCCGCGAGCTCTCGAACGCATCATCGGGGACGAGCGATCAGAACTCGGGGCCCCAATCTCGATCTTCACTCGAAAAGGTGACCTTCCGGTGTTTCCAGGCGCGCCGGGCCGTCTCGCACCGCGCACACCCGCCCCTTGGCGGCGCTCCTGACGTCAACACGACGGCCCGGCACCTCGTGGGTGCCGGGCCGTCGGGTGGGGTGTGGGGGCGCGGGTTACTTGGGCATCTCGTTCCAGAGCTGCTGGGCGCTCTTGCCGGTGAGCTGGACCCAGATCTGCTCGTTGTAGTTCGTGGTGTTCAGCAGGTGTGCCAGGTCGGGCTTGTTGTAGGCCTTCGAGACGTAGTCGATGAACCGGGCGGTGGCCTGGTAGCCGCTGTCGTAGTTGGAGTCCGGGCCGAAGTGCTGGGCGCCGGTGCCCGGCTGGAAGTTGTAGTCGCGCACCCAGTCCGCCAGGCCCTCGCCCAGCCACCACTTGCCGGAGAACGGGCTGCCCCAGACCGCGACGTGCACGGCCTCGTGCACCAGGAAGCCGGTGTCACCCTGGTTGCCGCGGGTGTAACCGATGTTGACGTGGACCTCCTTGACGCCGCTGCTGGGGTTCACCGTGGTGAACGCGGGGTAGTCGGTCAGCTTCGGGTCAAAGATGATCTTGAAGTAGCTGGGGGCGGCGAAGGCTCCCTTGGTGATCAGGTTGGAGATCGTCGGGTAGTAGTCCGCGACGGTCCTCTTCTGCTGCTCCAGCCACGGCCCGAGGTCCGGGGCCTGCGAGTAGTCGAGGTCGATGGTCGGGCGGCCGGCGGTCGGCGGGGTGGTGGCGCCGTTGCGGTCGAGGTTCCAGGACTGCGCCGGGTCCCCCGCGTTGCAGGCGGCCACCTTGGCGTTCAGGTCCGCGCCACGGGCCAGGCAGAGGTTGCTGTCCGAGACGCTGTGCAGCAGCCAGGCCCGGCCGTTGCCCATCGAGGTGTTCTCCAGCCACCACTTCTGATTGTCCGCGCCGACGTAGTTCCAGGCACCGACGGTGTTCTTGCCCCGGTCCCGGTCGACGGCGTTGTTGGTGCCGGGCACCTTGACCGACCAGGTGCCGTTGCCCTCGTCCCTGACCGTCCAGACCTGCTGGGCGGAGGACTCGTTCCAGTCGCGGACCACCACGTTGGAGGCGTTGTTGCGGCTGTCCCACTGGAGGGCGCCGCCCGCGTAGCTGGAGATGCGGTAGTCGGCGCCGCTGGACGGGAGCGACTCGGCCGCACTGGCGGTCCCGGCGCCGAAGGCCATCCCGGACACGACGGTCGCGGCGGACAGGACGACGGCGGCGGCGGCCGTACGACGGGTGATCATCTCGGGGTTCTCCTCTCGGGCGGCTCCCCCCTGGAACCGGCCTGCGGTCATGCCACCGGGGCCCGGTAGACGCGGCGTCAACGCTCCCGTCAACGGGTGCGTTGACAGGCCGTCGGTCCGGTGGTGTTCACCCGAAGGTCCAGGCCTTCTGCCAGGTGGCTCCTCACTCGCGGATGCCCGCGCTCTCGACCGCCCGCCGCCGGGTCGCCCGCCGCCGGTGTCGCCCGACAGCGACAGCGGCGCTGTCACGCGGTGACATGCCGCGCACTGACCGTCGGATCCGTGCCAGGCCCGGCCAACGCGAGCCCCTGAGGGGCAACGCGACTCGCCGGAGGTCGGGTGCCTTCGTCCTCGGACTCTGGCACGCTCGGTGTGGCGAGGTCGAGTCGAGTGGTCGTCCCATCACCAATGTTCCGTACGAGGAGGCATAGTTGACGCTGAGGAAGAAAGGGTCGCGCCTGATCACCATCGACGAGGTGGTGTACCGGTGGCGGGTACACGGTGGTGTCCGCTGCTGCATCGCGTGCGCATGGGGCCGGTCCGGTTTCGCGGCCCAGCGGGTCGACCAGATGGGCCCGGTGCTTCTGGCAGCCACGTCAGCGTTCCCCGTCGTGCCGTCCATCGTCGAGGCGGGAGTGCGCACCGCGCTCGATCAAGGATGGCAATCTACCGGGGCAGGGCCCGCTTTCCGCCTGCGGGAGCTGGTTTGGAGCGGGGGCGAAAGCCGCGGTCTGCGGCATCGGATCGGCCACCGGCAGGTCGACACGACTCCGTGTAGAGCGACGCGTTCGACCACCCGACCAGGAGCGGCGCGGCCTGGAACGGCTGCCGACCGGACGGCGACGGCGCCTGCTCCACCCGCCTGTCCGTGATCGGGTCCGATGGCAGGAGCCCCTGGTAGAGCGCCTCAAGGGGTGGCAGCCTCGATGGCAGAATGACGGAATGGTGACGAATCAGCCGTGGGCAGGGCTTCATGCTGACCTGCTGGCGGCGAAGGCCTTGGTGTACGACCCGAGCGGTTTGGCCTGTTCGCCCCCGGTGGCCGAACCGGAGAGCACCGAATACGCGGCTTGCCGGTTCACGATCGACGGCCTCTCGGTCCGGTTCCGCGCGGCCAAAACCACCCCGACGAAGGCGGGCCAGTTCGTCACCGTGTGGTTGCGATCCGAAGAGGGACCGATCCGGCCCTTCGACACCGACGACGGGGTGGACCTCTTCGTCATCAGCTGCCGCGACGACAACGGCTTCGGGCAGTTCGTCTTCCCGTCCGAGGTGCTGTGCGAGCGCGACATCGTCTCCCGCAACGGCTCCGGCGGGAAACGAGCGTTCCGCGTCTACCCGCCATGGGTGACCACGACCAACCGGCAAGCGCGCAGCACGCAGGCCTGGCAGGTGAACCACTTCTTCCACATCGGCCAGAACGGGCCTGCCGACCTGGCGTACGCCCGCGCCCTCCACCGCCCGTAGCCGCCCCCGTGCGACTGCTCGGCTGTCGGGGTGACATCCGGGCGCGGCCCACCCGGAGCGGCGGTCCGCGCTCTGGTACGACGGGGCTGATGTCCGTGCCGGCGGTGCGCCCCCCGTCCGCCGGCCGTCCCGGAGGAGAGATCGCCGTGCCCGTGCCCACCACCTTCGACCACCAGGCGAAGAGCTACAGCGTCCCGCACGCCTACTGGCTGGCGAAGGCGTCCGAACTCGCCTACCAGGACGAGGCCACCATCGAACAGCAGGCCCGCGACTGGGGCTTCGACCGGGTGCGTCACCACCGGACCCGGTTCACTCCGCCCTTCCCGCTGGAGGACACCCAGGGCTACACCATGGCCAGCGACCACATGGTCGTCACGGCGTTCCGCGGCACCCAACCGGCCGAGATCCGCGACTGGCTCTCCGACTCCTCCACGCCGCCCTGGCCCGGCCCCGCCCGCACCGGCTACGTCCACTACGGCTTCGCCGAAGCGCTGGAGTCGGTCTTCCCGGACGTCCGGGACGCCCACGCCCAGCTGCGCACCAACGGCCAGACCGTGTGGTTCACCGGCCACAGCCTCGGCGGAGCCCTGGCGATGCTGGCCGGCGCCCGGTTGTACCTGGAGGACCCGCGTCTCCAGGCCGACGGCATCATCACGTTCGGGCAGCCCCGCACCTGTGACCGGCTGCTCGCCGCCGCCTGCAACGAGGGCTTCAAGGGACGCCTGTACCGGTTCGTCAACAACAACGACATCGTGCCCCAGCTGCCGCCGGAGCCGGCCTACACCCACGTCGAGGCGCTGAAGTACATCGACTCCTCGGGCCGGCTCCACGACTCCATGGGCCTGGTCGCCGGGCTCGCCGACCGCGCCAAGGGCCTGACCGCCGACGCGTTCGCTCCGGCCACGGCCGGTGTGCGCGACCACGCGATGAAGCGCTACCTCGCGGCCCTGGAACAGAACCTCGCCTGACGGAGTCAGGCCCTGCGGGCGGGACGGGCGCCGGTGGGTCCACGGCCGGCAGGCCGGGCCCGGCGAGCGGAGCCGGGCCGAGGGCCGAGTGAACCGATGGTACGAACAGCCTCCCCCCGGTAGCGATGCGCACACGGCCGTGTGTGGATGGTGACGGGCCGCCACACCACGGCCGTCCGATCCACCCTCACCATTCGCACCTCGAAGGGTTCCACCCATGCGTACCGCGCACCGCATCCTGGCCGTCTCCGTCCTCAGCCTCCCGCTCGTCATCGGCGCGGCGACCACCGCCTCCGCCGCCGAGACCGACAACATCCCCACCGTCAACTTCGACAGCGGCGCGTTCGCCGTCGGCCCGAACGGCAGCGCCCTTCAGGTCACCGACGCGCAGTTCGGCCCCTGTGGCTCCTCCTTCCTCACCGGCGCCGTCGTGGTCGGCCCTGGCGGCGTCGCGGGCAGCGCCACCGAGACCGGCATCAGCACCGGCGGGCAGGGCTGACCCCACCCGCACCCGCGCCACGGCTGCCCCGGGAGCACCCCGCCCCGGGGCAGCCGCCCGTCCGAAACCGGACGGGGCCAGGACAAAACGCCCTACCCGGCCCACGGGAGGACACCCGCCCCCTGCCGGACGGCACCGCCAACGCCACGATCACCGGCGTCAGCGGCGCCGCCGTCCTCACCGAAGCCACCGGGGGACCGGGCGCCGGAGGGCACGGCAGCCGGCGCGCGCAGTGTCCGTCCGGCATCTGGTGCGTGGTCACCGGACGGCCCAGGCCGAGCAGGCGGGCTGGTGCCAGGTCGTCCGGACCACCTGGCCGCCGGGCAGCCTGTGCTCGCTGTGCCAGGTCCGGCAGCACCCGGCGGCAGGTCGACGCGGCCCGGACGGCACCGCGGGACCGACGGCCTGGCGGACGGGCACGGGCGCGAAGGCCGGCTTGCCAGGGCGGCCCCGGCGGCGCCTGGTGGAGGAAGTCGTCATGCCCGCCGTTCTGCCACCCCCGGCCCCCCTCCAACCTCGCCTCACCCGAACGGATGAGCAGCCCGGACCGGCTGCGGGACGCTGACGCGGCAGCAGGAAACGGTGAGGGGCGTCCCTGGGCGAGGACGTCGAGCAGGGGGCCTGCTGGGAGGCGGGCTTGCCGTCGGCGCGGCCCGTCTACAGGTCCCGCACGGGGATCAGGATCATCTGGGGCTGCTGGTCGACCTCGGCCACTGGCGGGGCATCGGACCTGTCGCGGGTTCACAGCTGGTACCGCAGCGAGATATACGCGCCAGGGCCATCCGTTCATCGTTTGTCTACCACCCACTGTCAACGTGCCCCGGTACAGCTGTGAAGTTTCAAGGAGTTTCTCAATGGCACACCCGGGCACGGCCGCCTCACCGACCGAACGGCGAATACCGTGGCGACCACAATGGGCGTACACGGCGGTCGTACCGCTGTTCGCCCTGCTGGCGGGGCTCATCGGCGCGTTCCCGATACCCGCGCACGCGGTGGGCCCCGTCGCTCCGCCGCAGGCCGTACCAGCGACCGTTCAGGAACACTCGGCCGCGACCTACAACAATCGGTACGGCACCAGATGGCGGGGGGAGATCTTCGATCTCGCCCAACGTGTTGACATTCTCGCGCTGCAGGAAATCCGGGACGCGGAACCGGACGATCCGGACATCGTGCCCGAAGCATCGATCAACACGAACGGTTTCGAGGTCCAGAGGTACCGATGGGAGGTGTTTCCCGCCTGGACAGGCGGCACTCGCACCATCTACCGGGTCAGGACAGCCACCCGTGAAGAACGCTCGCTGGCCCTCGTGGTGCCCCGGAGCATCGACAACGCTGCGGCGCCCGTGGTGAGAGTCATCCCGCCTCAGCCGGAGAACAACGGCCAGGTGGCTAACGATGCCAAGCCCATCCTGGGCGTCAAGCTCGCGGACGGCACGTGGTACTACTCCATGCACGCCACCAACAGGGCAGCAGGCTTCCATGAGCGGAACAACGTGCCGGCCGCCATCCAGGCGGTCACGGCGACGGGCGACGCGAACTGGGCCCTGATGGGCGACTTCAACCGCGAGCCCGGGTCGCTGTCGATGGCGCAGGTGTTCGGCGACGGCCGTCGGCTCGTCAGCTCCGGCATGATGACCTACTCCAGGAACCGCCCGACCTCCGAATACGACTACATGATCGCCCGGGGGCTGCCGGCCGACCACCAGTACACGGCACGTCGCCTCGGCTACGTGGAGGAGTCGGACCACTTCCCGGTGATGTTCAGCAAGGACCCGCTGCGTCGCAAGGACGAGACCTGTCGGCCGAACGTCCCGTCCCCGCCCCGAGCAGCGGCCGCGTCCATGATCTCCCTCGCGGCGGCCGGCGTCCCCGCTGACGTCCCGGCCGACGTCCCGGCCGACAGCGCGCCGCCGACGGCCTCCGCTTCCGCCGCCACAGCCCGGGAGCCGCAGCACGGGAAGGTCTCCGTCCTGACCTCCGGAGCCGCCGGCCTGGTCGCCGACGTGCCGGACGCCTCGCCCGCTCCGGGCAGCCCGGTACGGGCCGCCGCCCCCGACTGCTCCGCCGGGCAGAGCTGGGCGACCTGGCAGAAGGCGGACGACACCTGGGTGATCGAGACCGGCCGGACCAACGGCACCACCCCGGCCGGACAGGGCAGCGTGCTCAGCGTCCCCGCGTACGGTGACCGGCTGGCCGTGCGGCCGATCGAGAACGACGCGACGAGCGGCAAGCCCGACGGCAGCCCCGGCCAGCGCTGGCGCTTCGTCGCCGACGGCGCGGGCGGCTACCGCATCACCACGGCCACCGACGGCCGTTGCCTCACCCTGGACGGCACCGCGCTGACGGTGGCGCCGTGCGACGGCTCCGACCGGCAGGGCTGGCACCTGTCCGTGCCGTGCTCCGGCGCCGGCCACACCGTCCCCGGCTTCCCCGACCTGCCGTGGCCGACCGTCGCGGACCGCCCCGAGGTGACCTGGCCGTCGCTGCCAGGGCACCCGGCGATCCCGTGGCCGTCCGTCCCGGGCTTCCCGGGCGTCCCGATGCCCGGCCACCCCGACCTGCCCGAGCTGCGCTGGCCCGGCTTCCCCACTCTGCCCACCACGGCGTGGCCCGCCGTCTCCGGCCACCCCGAGGCGACCTGGCCGGCCGTCCCCGGCTCCCCGACCGTCCCTTGGCCCGCCATGCCGGGCCACCCCGGCGTCCCGTGGCCGGTGCTGCCGCTGCCCGGCAACGGCAACGACGACGGCAAGGCCCTGATCCCCGGGCTGCCGAGCGCCGCCGACCCGGCGATCCCGGGGCACCCGGACCTGGCCTGGCCCACCGTGCCGGGATTCCCGCAGGTGAAGTGGCCCTCGGTGCCCGGCTCCCCGAACGTGCCGTGGCCGGGCCACCCCGACCTGCCGGACGCACCGGGGACGGACGGGCCCTCGCTTCCGGACGTCACCTGGCCGACGCTCCCGAGCATCCCGCTCTGGCGCTGGCCGTCCGTCCCCGGGTTCCCGACCGTCCCGTGGCCCTCCCTGCCGGGGCTGCCGGACGTCCCGTGGCCCGCGACCACCGGCTTCCCGAACGACCCCGCCGCCTGGTCGAACCCGCCCAAGTCGCCGGAGGAGCCTCCCAAGTGCAAGCGGAAGGACCAGCCGGACGGCAACACTCCTGGCGGTGACAACGGTTCCACCGGCGGCCGTCCGCCGGTGCCCGCGCCTCCGGGGATCTCGCTGCCCGGGTTCCCCATACTGCCCATGTTTCCGCCGATCTTCGGCGGCCCGTCGACTCCCAGTGGCCCCGACGGCGGCACTGGCCCCGACGGCGGCACTGGCAACGACGCCGGGACCGGCGCATACCTCCAGCCGGGCACCGGGGACACCCTCGTGCCCGACGTCCGCGGCTCCAGCACCGTGGCGGGCAACGCCGTCCAGGCCTACGAGCCGAACGGCACGGACGCGCAGAAGTGGGTGTTCTGGGACCGCGGCAACGGGAACTGGGCGATCGAGACCCGGCTCACCTACAACCGCGCCTCCGCCGCCGAGCGCATGCTGCTGGCCCACGACACCGGCCGGCACGAGAGCGTGCTCGCACCGGCCGCCGCGGACGGGCAGCCCGGCCAGCTGTGGCGGTTCAAGGACGCCGGGGGCGGCTGGACGAACGTCGTCAGCGCGGCCGGCGGCTGCCTGACCCAGCGCGGCGCGCACGAGGTACTGGCCGTCCGCGACTGCGACGGCAGCGCGCAGCAGAAGTGGAAGCTCTCCGGCACCGTGCCGACGACCGGGGGCGGCAACGGCAACAACGACGGCAGCACGGGCGGTGGCGGCACTGGCGGTGGCAACACTGGCGGCCAGCCGCCGCTGGGCGCCGGTGGTGCGCAGCCCGCGCACAACCGGACGGTGGTGCTGCAGTCGGGCAACGGCGGCCTGCTCGCGGACCTCGACGGCGCCAACACCGCCGCCGGGACCCGCATCAAGGCGCAGGGCCGCAACGGCAACGACGCGCAGAAGTGGACGCTGTGGCAGAAGCCGGACAGCCGGTGGCTGATCGAGACGAAGCTCGGCGGCGGCATGGTGATGGACCACAACCCCACCACCCACCGCACCCATCTCATCGGTGCGCAGGAGGGCAACGCCAACCAGCTGTGGCGGTTCACCGACGCCGGGGGCGGCTGGTTCACGGTCGTCAGCGCCGCCGGCAACGGCTGCCTCACGGCGGCGGCCGACGGTGCGGAGCTGGCGATCCTCGGCTGTGACGGCACCAACGCCCAGAAGTGGCGCCTGACCGAGGCCGTCGACAACCCGTCGACCGGCGGTGGCACCGGTGGCAACAGCGGCGGCGGTGGCGGTGGCGGTGGCGGTGGCGGTGGCGGTGGCGCGGCCGCGGTGCCGGTCTACTCGGCGCTGCCGTCCAAGTGCCTGGACGTCACCGCCGGCAACACCGCGAACAACACCCCGATCGACCTCTACGACTGCAACAACACCGCCTCCCAGCGGTGGACCCCGACCGCGACCAGCGGCGGGCTCGTCCTGAAGGCGTTCGGCAAGTGCCTGGACGTCGCCGCCGGCAACACCGCCGGCGGCACCCGGGTGGGCCTGTACGACTGCAACGCCAGCGCGGCGCAGAACTGGCGCCAGGGCGCGGACTCCTCCCTGGTCAACCCGAACTCGGGCAAGTGCCTGGACGTCGTGGGGGGCAACTCCGCGAACGGCACCGCACTGCAGATCTGGGACTGCAACGCCAGCGACGCGCAGCGCTGGGGCCTGGGCACCGTCCCGCCGCGCGCCCCGCAGCGGCCCGCGCAGCAGCCCGGCACCACCCCGGTGGTGAGCCCCGGCGTCGGTTCGTCGCAGGTCGCCACCCTGCGCTCGGCGAACAACACCATGGTCGCGGACCTCGACGGCGCGAACACCGCCTCCGGCACCTCGATCAAGGCGCTCGGCTCGAACGGCAACGACGCGCAGCGCTGGGCGTTCTGGCCCACCGCGAACGGGCGCTGGATCATCGAGACGCTGCTGACCGACGGCAAGGCCGCCGCCGGCCAGGGCATGGTCATGGACCACGACCCGGGCACCCACCGCGCCCACCTGATCCGGACGATGGACGGCAACGCCAACCAGCACTGGGCCTTCCACGACGCCGGAGGCGGCTGGTTCTGGATCACCAGCGACACCGACAGCGGCTGCCTGACCGCCAACAACGCCGGTGAGCAGCTGGGCATCTGGGCCTGCGACGGCTCGGACCGCCAGCGCTGGCGGCTCGACAACATCCAGAACGGGCCCGCCCCTGGCGGCGGCTCCGGCGGAGGCGGCGCCGGTGGGAACACCGGCGGCTCGTCCGGCGGTGGCGGTGGGAACAACGGCGGGAACAACGGCGGCTCGACGGGCGGAGGTTCGACCGGCGGCGGGAACGCCGGCAGCGGGGGAACCCCGCAGGCGCCCGGGGGCAGCGGGGTGCGCCACGGCGTCACCACCGTCCTGCGCTCCGGCAACAACGGCCTGGTCGCGGACCTCGACGACGCCAACACCGCCGGCGGCACCCGGATCAAGGCCCTGGGCGGCAACGGCAGCGCCGCACAGCAGTGGATGCTGTGGCAGAAGCCCAACAACCAGTGGCTGATCGAGACGAAGTTCGCCGGGGCGATGGTGATGGACCACAACCCCAGCACCCACCGCACCCACCTCACCAGCGCCCAGGAGGGCAACGCCAACCAGCTCTGGCGCTTCCAGGAGAGCCAGAACTTGCCCGGCTGGTACCGGATCATCTCCGCGGCCGACAACGGTTGCCTCACCGCCGTCAACAGCAGCGAGGACCTCGCCGTCTGGGCCTGCACCTCCTCCACCGCCCAGTGGTGGAAGCTCGACGACTCAGCGGTCACCGGAGGTGGCGGTGGGAACACCGGCGGCGGTGGTGGTACCGGCGGAGGCGGCGGGAACACCGGCGGCGGTGGCGGAGGAAGGGACCCGCGCTTCCCGGACAGCATCCAGCTCCCCCCGGTCTGCAACGGGCGGCAGTCCTCCGACTCGTGGATGTGGCACGGGGACACCCTGTGCCCAGGGCAGAGCCTGGAGTCCTCGGCGGCGGAGCAATCCACCCGGCTCGTCATGCAGCAGGACGGCAACCTCGTCGCCTACTACACGCAGGGCGACGCCATCGGCGACCACACCTGGCCCGTATGGGAGTCGAAGACCGTGGGCTGCGGGGCCAAGGCCGTCATGCAGGACGACGGGAACCTCGTCGTCACCGCCGCCGACGGGCGGGTCTGCTGGGCCTCGGGAACCAATGGCCGCAATGGCGCCTGGCTGATGGTCAGCCCCCTGGGCGACGTCCAGATCCTGCAGGCCGGCGACGCCACCGGCGCCGCCATCGACGGGGCCCGCGCGGTGGCCGCCGCAGGAAAGGGCGACTTCCTGGAGGCCTTCATCTACGCGCTCCAGGCGATCATCAAGGGCGTCCCGAAGGTGCAGTGGCAGACGAACACCGGACACCCGCGCCTGGTGCCGCCCAAGTGCGTCGTGACAGGAGGCCGGGTCATCCCCTGCACCTGACCTTCCTCCCACGGGCGGCCCGCGTGCGCCCGGCACCCGCCGGGTGCGTCCGGACTCGCCGGCCTCTCGGAAACCGGCCCGGTGGCCTCCATCCCGCTCTCGGGGTGGAGGCCACCGCCATGTGCCCATCGCCACGTGCCCACCGCCGCGTGCCCATCGCCATGTGCCCACCGCCATGTGCCCACCGCCATGTGCCCACCGCCGACGGCCTCGCCGGCCCGCTCCCGGAGGGGGCGTGGTCGGAGGCGCGGTTCAGCGGATCGGGGCGTGGTCGGAGGCGCGGTTCAGCGGATCGGGGCGTGGTCGGAGGCGCGGTTCAGCGGATCGGGGCGGCCCGCAGGGGGAAGTGGCAGGCGGCCAGGTGGTCGTCGGGGCCGAAGGCGGTGAGCTGTGGCTCGACCTCCGCGCAGATCTGCTGCGCCGCCGCGCAGCGGGTGCGGAAGCGGCAGCCGGACGGCGGGTCGATCGCGGACGGGAGTTCCCCGGCGACGCCCCGGCTGCTCTTGGCCTTCTCCACCACCGGGTCGGCCACCGGGATGGTGTCCAGCAGGCCGCGGGTGTAGTGGTGCACCGGCCGGGCGTACACCGACGGCGCGGGGCCGATCTCCACCAGTTTGCCCAGGTACATCACGCCGATCCGGTCGGACAGGTACCGGACCACGGACAGGTCGTGCGAGATGAACAGGTACGACAGTCCGAGTTCGCCCTGAAGGTCGCTCATCAGGTTGAGCACCTGCGACTGGATCGACACGTCCAGGGCCGAGACGGGCTCGTCCGCGACGATGAGCTTGGGGCGCAGGGCCAGCGCGCGGGCCAGTCCGATGCGCTGGCGCTGGCCTCCGGAGAACTCGTGCGGGTAGCGGTCCAGGGCGGTGAGCGGCAGGCCGACCAGGTCGAAGATCTGCCTGATCCGCCGGTCGCGCTCGGCCTGGCCGTCGACCCGGTGGATGTCCAGCGGCTCCCGCATGATCGATTGGACGGGCATCCGGGGGTTCATCGCCGCGTAGGAGTCCTGGAACATGAGCTGGACGTCCCGGCGCAGTCGGCGCCGCTCGGCCCGTGGCACCAGGGCCAGGTCCCGGCCCTCGAACACCAGGCTGCCGCTGGTGGGCCGCTCCAGGCCGACGATGAGCTTGCCGACGGTGGTCTTGCCGCAGCCGGACTCGCCGACCAGGCCGAGCGTCTCTCCCCGGCGGACCGTCAGGGAGATGTCGGCCACGGCGCTGACCGCGCCGACGGCCCGGCGCAGGATCAGGCCGCTGGTCACCGCGTACTGCTTGACCAGGTTGTCGATGCGCAGCAGCGGTTCGGCCGGCGCGTCGTCGGGCACCGCGGGGGCCTGGACCGCCGAGGCCCGTACGGCCGTCACCGGGGGCGGCGCCACGGCGGTGGGGCGGTCGCCCGGCTCGGCCTCGCCGACCGGGAAGTAGCAGGCGTAGCGGTGTTCCGGGGCCTCCCCGGACAGCGGCGGCTCCTGCGCGTGGCACCGCTCGGTGGCGTAGCGGCAGCGTGCGGCGAACCGGCAGCCGGGCGGCGGGGTGGTCAGGTCCGGCGGCAGGCCGGGGATCGAGTAGAGCCGGCCGCCGGACTCGGCGAAACGTTCCGGCAGCGATTCGAACAGTGCCTCGGTGTACGGGTGGCGGGGGTTGGTGTAGAGCTCCTCGGTGCCGGTGGTCTCGACGACCTTCCCGGCGTACATGACGGCGATCCGGTCGGCCCGTCCGGCGATGACGCCGAGGTCGTGGGTGACCAGGATGACGGCCATGCCGAGCTGCTGCTTGAGGTGGTCGATGAGTTCGAGGATCTGCTTCTGGACGGTGACGTCGAGGGCGGTGGTCGGCTCGTCGGCGATGAGCAGCTTGGGCTCGTTGGCCAGGGCCATGGCGATCATGGCCCGTTGGCGCATCCCGCCGGACAGTTCGTGCGGGTAGACCAGGGCCCGCTGGGCCGGGCTGGGCATCCCCACCAGGGACAGCACCTCGACGGCGCGCTCGTGCGCCTCCTTCCGGGAGGCCCGGCGGTGGATGCGCACGGACTCGGAGATCTGCCGGCCGATGGTCATCGTCGGGTTGAGCGAGGTGGTCGGGTCCTGGAAGATCATCCCGATGTCGTTGCCGCGCACCCGGTCCATCTTCTCGGGGCCGAGCGCGAGCAGATCGCGGCCGTCGAGCAGGACCCGGCCGTCGACGACGCTGCCGCCGTTCGGCAGCAGCTGCATGATCGACATGGCGGTCATGGTCTTGCCGCAGCCCGACTCCCCGACGATGCCGAGGGTCTCGCCGACGTCCACCGCGAGGTCGACGCCGTCCAGGGCGTGCACCACCGAGCGCTTCAGCCGGATCTCGGTGCGCAGGCCGGTCACTTCGAGGAGCGCCACTGCTGATCCTCCGTCGGGTTCACCGCTTCTGCAGCCGGGTTTCGAAGGCGTCGCGCAGGGCGTCGCCGATCACGTTGAAGCACAGGATGATCAGGATGATCACGGCGGCGGGCGGATAGATCATCCACCAGCAGCCCTGGCCGGCGAAGGTGGTGCCGACGTCGAGCATGCCGCCCAGGTCGTTGTTGGGGGCCTGGAGGCCCAGGCCGATGTAGCTGAGCGTGGACAGGGCGAAGACCGCGTCGGCGATCGAGAACGTGGTGTTGACGATCGTGGTCCCGATGGTGTTGGGCAGGATGTGCTTCAGCACGATCCGCCGGCCGCCCGCGCCCATCATCCGGGACGCGGCCACGTACTCGCGGACCTTGATGGCCAGGGCCTCGCCGCGGACCAGGCGGGTGATGCCGAACCAGGAGGTCAGGCCGACCTCCAGGATCAGCATGGCCTTGCTCTTCCCGTAGACGCTGCTGAGGTAGATCAGCAGGAAGATCAGCGGGAAGGACATGAAGGAGTCGATCACCCGCATCATCAACGCGTCGATCCAGCCGCCGAGATAGCCCGCGACCGCGCCGTACAGCGCGCCGAGGACGGCGGCGATCAGACCGGCGGCGAGGCCGATCTCCAGGCTGGTCTGCCCGCCGACCATCACCTTGCCGAGCTCGTCGATGCCGTCGTTGTCCGTGCCGAGCGGGTGCCCGGCGCCCGGCGGCAGGGTGACGGCGGAGAGGTTCACCACCGAGGTGTCGGCGTGGTAGAACAGCGGGCCGAGGAAGCAGAAGGCGATGATCGAGACCAGGACGGCGACGGCGACCAGGGCCAGCCTGTTCTCGGCGAAGACCTCCGCGCCGCGCCGGAGCATCGAGCGGGGCCGCCCGGCCGGCTCCCCGCCCGGGGCGGAGGCGGGCCGACCTTCCGTGGTACCGGGTGTCAGGGCCATCAGGTGAGCCTCACTCGTGGGTCCAGCACGGCGTAGCCGAGGTCGGCCAGCAGCGAGCCGACCACGGTGGTCACCGCGGTGAGCAGGGTGGCCGCCAGGGTGATGCCGTAGTCGTTCTGCAGCGCGGCACGGGTGGTCAGCAGGCCGATGCCCTGGATGTTGAAGACGTACTCGACGATCAGCGCGCCGCCGACCAGCGCGGGCAACGAGAGACCGACCAGGGTGACCATCGGGATCAGGGCGTTGCGCAGCACGTGGCCGTACAGGGTGCGGCGCCGGGAGGCGCCCTTGGCCTGGGCGGACCGCACGTAGTCCTGGGTGATCTGGTCCAGCACCCCGGAGCGCATGTAGCGGCTGTAGCCGGCCACGGTGGTGACGGTCAGGGTCAGGACGGGCAGGCAGACGGCCCCGGGGTGGGTGAGCGCGTCACCGAAGGTGGCCACCTGGTCCTGCACCGAGACCCAGTGCAGATCGTCCTCGAACCACTGCTGGATCAGGAAGCCGATGAAGAACGTCGGCACGCCGTAGGCGACGAAGGAGAACACCGTGAAGGCGTGGTCCAGCACGCTGTTGCGGCGGGTGGCCTGGAGCAGGCCCGCCGGCACCGCGATCAGCAGCGCGAGCAGCAGCGAGGCGCCGACGATGTAGGCGGAGGCGCCGAGGGCGTTGAACAGCAGGTCGGAGATCGGGCGCTGCTGGATGTAGTCGAAGCCCAGGTTGCCGTGCAGCAGGCCGTCCAGCCAGGTCCAGTACTGCACGTAGACGGGGCGGTCCAGACCCATCTGCTGGGTCAGGTGGGCGATGTTGGCCGGGGTGGCGTGGGAGCCGAGGATCGCTCGGACCGGGCCGCCCGGCATGAGCTGCATCAGGCCGAAGGAGATGACGGTGACCATCAGCACCGTCAGGAGGGCCTGGAACAGCCGTCGGATCAGGTAGGCCGTCACCGCCGCCCCCCGAGGGGGGCAGCGGCGACGCCGTTACGGATGGCCGTCATTTCGTGTAGTACCAGTACTCCGGCTCGTAGCCCTGGAAGGGGTCACCGGCGTCGAGGTGCAGCTTCTTGGTGACCTCGCTGATCGCGAGCGTGTTGGGGGTGTAGATGACCGGCTGGTCGCCCGCGATGTAGTCCTCGTAGGCGTACAGGTCGTTGACGTCGCTGCCGGTGGTGGTCTTGACGATCAGCTGGTCCAGCTTCGGGTCGGAGAAGCTCCAGACGTTCGGCCCGGCTCCGGTGGCGAACAGCGCGTCGCCGGTCGGGTAGTAGTCGGGGGCGTAGACCCAGCCGCCGTAGAGCAGGCCCTGCCACTGGCAGCCGGCCGGCTGGTCGGCGCCGCAGGCCACGCCCTCGTTGCCGATGGTGTTCTGGGTCTGGCTGACCATGGTGATGCCGATGCCCGCCTTGGCCGCGTCCGAGCGCATGTCCGCCGCCATGGTGTCCAGCGCGGCCTGGCCGGAGGGGTAGTCGAGCGTGAACGCGGCCTTGGTGCCCGCCGCGATACCGGCGCCGCACTGGTTCGGGCCGGTGCCCGGGTCGGTGCAGGTGGCCGGGACGCTGTCGGTGTTCCAGCCGTGGCTGCTCAGCAGCTGTTTGGCGGCCGCCGGGTCGTAGGTGGCCCGCTCGGACTGGCTCTTGGGGGAGAGCGGGTTGCCGGCCGGGAGGCTGGGCACGGCGCCGGTGCTCGGGTAGCCCCAGCCCTTCCAGATGCCGTTGATGATGCCCTGCTGGTCCACGGTGTCCTGGACGGCCTTGGTGAAGTAGGGCTGCTTGAACAGCGGCCCTACGGCCGGGTTGGCGAAGTTGATCTGGTAGTACGAGATCTCGTCCAGGTAGGTCGGGGCCGGGATGTAGTAGCCCGCGCCGCTCAACGGGTTGCCCGCGTCCGGGTTCTTGGCGTTGAAGGTCGGGGAGTTCTCGGCCGGCAGGTAGCCGACGTCGATGGCGTTGGCGCCGCCGCTGCCGGCCTTCAGGTCCGCGTACTCCGTGGTGGCCGAGGTGTACGGGACGAAGTCCACCTCGTCGAGGTGCGGCTTCTGCGGGCCCGAGTAGGCGGGGTTCGGCACGATCCCGTACGCGCCGGAGGTGCCGTTGTAGTTCTTGAGCTTCCACGGGCCGTCGACCACCGACCACAGCGGGCTGCCCGCGAAGTCGCCGCCCTTGGTCGACTGCGCGCTGAGGTAGGCGTAGTCGGCCGCGCAGTCCTTCGCTGCGGCGTCCGAACCGAACGCGTCGCTCGCGCAACTGCCCTTCTGCCCCTGGCCGGTGAGGTCCCAGGCGAGCGGCATCGGCGTGATCTGGCTGAGCTCGTCGTCGGTGAACCAGGTCTGGTTGACCGGGGTGTTGAGGGTCAGCGTCAGGGTCTGTCCCGAGGCGGTCGCCGAAGCCACGTTGTCCGGGAAGTACTTGGCGCCGATCGCCGGGTTCGGCGGGGTGTAGTAGCCGCTGTTGGACGACTCGGCCTTGGCCATGTTGATCCAGAACAGCACGTCCTGGGCGTTGACGTCCTCACCGTTGGACCACTTCCACGGCTTGACCTGGAGGGTGACGGTCCTGCCGTCCGCGCTCCAGGTGGGCGCCTCGCCGAGGGAAACCTCCGGGTCGAGGGCGACCTTGTCGTTCAGGCCCCAGTAGTACAGGGGGCGGTAGAACAGCTCCTGGAACTGGCTGGTGTTCACCGTGGTGACCTGGGCCGGGGAGTCGAACGGCCAGATGGCGTCCGGGAAGGTGGAGGGCGCCTCGGCGACCCGCACCACACCTCCCTGCACCGCCGCTCCGGCCGGCCCCGGGTTGCCGCTGCCGCCGCCCCCACCGCCGCCACTGCAGGCCGCGGCGGTTGCCACGACCGTGACCAGCGCCACCACCTGCGCGAATCTGCGCGCTCCTGCGGACTTCGTCATCCTTGACTTGCCCCTCTCCCCCACGTGAACACCACGAGTTCTTTCCTTGCGCGACCTGACGGTTCGCCGACGCGGGCATGGCGATGCCGTGGCCGGGCAAGGTGAGCGGCTTTCCCGACGGCGGGAAGGCACCGGCGTCCGTGGGCTTCAGCCGCTTGCCGCGTGCTGGCCCTGCCCCGTCCGGTGCTACCAGTTAGACCGATTTTTCGAACAGAGAGAAGCCTTGGGGACGACTCGTGTTCGTCAAGTTTCCATCAAGGAAAGGATCTTGAGGACGCACGTGGTTCTCACACCGGGACCGGCCGGAGTTCTTACACGCCTTTGCCGTCGCTCTGCCGAACCGCTGACCGGCACCCGGCAGGGTCGTGCCCACACCGACCGCAGAACGTACGGAGGGCACCACGATGACGACGAACACGGCGACGAACACGGCGGCAGGGACGACCGGTACGGCGACGGACGCGACCGCGAGCCGGGCGAAGGAGCCGGCCCGCCGGGGCGGGCTGGCCGCCGCCGCGCTGGCGGTGCTGGCGGCGGTGCTTCCGGTCACCACCGCCTCGCCCGCGCAGGCCGCCCCCACCGGGGCGGCGGGCCGGCCCGCGTGGTGCCCGACCGTCCCCGGGCACCAGGTCGACTGCACGACCATGCGCCGCCCGCTGGTGGCGGACGAGCCGCGCCTGGGCGGCATCGGCGTGAGCTACGCGGTGGTGCGCCACAGCCGCCCCGGCCCGGCCCGGGGCACCATCGCGTTCAACCCCGGCGGCCCCGGCGAGACCCTCATCGACCGCGCCGACCAGGTGGCCGGGGCACTGCAGGGGGTGCTGGACGACTACGACCTGCTCCTGCTGGACCCGCGCGGCACCGGCCGCTCCGGCCGGCTCCCCTGCGACGTCACCGAGGCCGACTACCGCTTCGCCCCGCGCCCCGCCCAGCGCGAGCTCGTCGCCGACTGCGCCGAGGAACTCGGCCCGCGCGCCCGCGGCTACACCAGCGCCGCCACCGCCGACGACCTCGATGCCGCCCGCGCGCGCCTGGGCGCCCCGAAGCTGGTCCTGTACGGCCTGTCGTACGGCACCTACCTGATGCCGGTCTACGCCGACCGCCACCCCCAGCGGGTCGAGTCGATGGTGCTGTCCGGCGCCTACCCGCTCGCCTTCGACTCCCTGGCCCGGCCCGGCGCCCAGCAGGTCTCCCTGACGCTGCGCCGGATCTGCGAGCGCAGCGGGGCCTGCGACCCGGAAGGCGCCGTCCGCGACCTCGCTGCCACCACCGAGCGGCTGCGCACCCACCCGCTGGTGCTGACCGCCTCCCTCGGCGGCAGGCCGCGCACCGTGGTCTTCAGCGAGGACAAGCTCGCCGACCTGATGTACGAACCCGCCACCCGAGGCATCGGCCTGCACCCCGAGGAGCCCGGTCTGCTCGGCGCGCTGCCGGCCGCCCTGCACGCCCTCGCCGCGGGCGACGAGGGGCCGCTGGCCGCCCTGGTGCGCGCCGAGGTCGAGCACACCGGCACCGAGGACCAGGCCTCCTTCCTGGCCGTCACCTGCAACGACTACGCCCGTGCGTGGGACCCGGCCGCCCCGCCCGCCGAGCGCCGCCGCCAGTACCGGGCCGCGCTGGCCGCCGCCGACCCGGCCGACTTCGGGGCGTTCAGCGTCAAGGGCTGGACCGAGGGGCAGACCGACGGCGGCGACAACTGCCTGTCCTGGCCGCGCCGCGGCACCGCCAACCCGCAGCCGACCGACCTGAAGAACGTGCCCGACGTGCCCGTCCTGGTGCTCTCCGGGGACCTCGACACCAACACCCCCGAGGCCAACTCCCGCCTCTCCGCAGCCCAGTTCCGCCGCAGCGCCTTCGTCTCCGTGCCCAACAGCGGGCACGTCCCGGAGATGGAGTCCACCGGCTGCGCGGTGGACATCTCCACCCACTTCATCCGCACCGGCGCGGTCGGCGACACCTCCTGCCTCGCGCACATCCCCCCGGTCCCCGTCGTCCCGGTCCCCCGCTGACCCGCTGCCCCCCTGACCGGCCGCCTGACCCGCGGACCGACCACCCCCCGACCGGCATGACCACGCCCGCCACCAGCGAAGATGACACCATGACAGATCCCACCGCCGCCCGGCGCACCGTCCTGGTCGTCGAGGACGACCCCGGCGTCCGCAACACCCTCGACCACCTGCTGCGCTTCGAGGGCTACCGGGTGCTCACCACCGCCGACGGACAGGAGGCCCTGGAGCTCCTGGAGCACCGGCGCCCCGACCTCGCCGTGGTGGACGTGGTCATGCCCCGCCTCGACGGCCTCGCGCTGTGCCGGATGCTGCGCCGGCGCGGCGACCGCCTGCCCGTCCTGGTCCTCACCGCCCGCCACCAGCTCGGCGACCGGGTCGCCGGGCTCGACGCCGGCGCCGACGACTACCTGGCCAAGCCCTTCGCCACCGAGGAACTCCTGGCCCGTATACGCGCCCTGCTGCGCCGCACCGAGCCGCTCGGCGGCGAGAGCGCCGAACTCGGCCTCGACGACCTCGCCCTGGACCCCGGCGCCCGCCAGGCCCACCGCGGCGGGCGCCGGCTCGACCTGACCAAGACCGAGTTCGACCTGCTGGAACTGCTCCTGCGCAACCAGGGCACCGTCCTGACCCGCCACCAGATCTACGAACGCATCTGGGGCTACGACTTCGACACCGACTCGCGCTCGCTCGACGTCTACGTCGGCTACCTGCGCCGCAAGACCGAAGACGGCGGCGCGCCCCGGCTGATCCACACCGTGCGCAACGTCGGCTACACCGCCAGGACCGCCTGATGCTGCGCACCAGGATCGGCCTCGTGGTCCTCGCCTCCGTCCTGCTGGCCATCGCCGTGCCCGTCACCGCCGCCTACCGCGGCGTCAGCACCCTGGTCGCCGACCAGCTCGACCGGAGCCTGGAGGACCGGGCCCACACCGTGCTCGCCGCCCTGGACCTCGACCGCTCCCCGCCCGCACGGCCCGACACCGTCGAACAGCTGCTGCTCCCCGACGGCACCACCCGGCCGCTGGGGGCCCCGGGCGGCCCGGCGCTGCCCGTCTCGGCCCGGGCCCGGGAGGTGGCCCGTACCGCACAGGGCGCCCACCAGGAGGACGCCACCGTCGACGGCACCCCCTACGGCATCCTCACCAAGGCCCGCCCCGACGGGCAGGGCGCGGTGATGGTCGGCCAGACCTACGCCGGGGCGCAGACCGTCGACGACGCGTTCCTGCGCCGCATCACCTGGACCAGCGCCGCGGCCGCGGCCGCCTCCGCGCTGCTCAGCTGGCTCGTCCTCGGCCGGATCCTGCGCCCGGTGCGACGCCTGGCCCGCGCCGCCGAACACATCACCACCACCCGCGACCTGACCACCCCGCTGCCCGCCGCCGGACGCGACGAAGTCGGCCGCCTCACCCGCGCCTTCGAGGCGATGGTCGGCGCCCTGCGCCGCTCCCGCGACCAGCAGCAACGCCTGGTCCAGGACGCCAGCCACGAGCTGCGCACCCCGCTGACCTCGGTACGCGGCTGCGCCGAACTCCTCCAGCGCGCCCGCGGCCGGCTCGCCCCCGCGGACGAGGAGCAGATCCTCGCCACCCTGGTCACCGAAACCGTCGCACTCGACGAACTCGTGCGCGAACTGGTCGAGTTGGCCACCGACCAGCAGACCGTGGAGGACCCGGAGTCGGTGGACCTGACGGCCGCCGCCGAGGACAGCGCCCGGCGCTTCCGGCGCCGCACCGGCCGCGAGATCACCGTCACCGCCGAACGGCCCGTGCCGGTGCGGGCCCGCCCGCGCGCGCTGCAGCGCTGCGTGGACAACCTGGTCGGCAACGCCGTCAAGTTCAGCCCGGACGGCACCCCGGTGGAGGTCCACGTCACCGGCACCCGGCTGGCCGTGCGCGACCACGGGCCCGGCATCGCCCCCGGCGACCGGCAGGCCGTCTTCGAGCGCTTCTACCGCGCCGCCGGCACCCAGTCGACCCCGGGCTCGGGGCTGGGCCTGGCCATCGTCCACGACCTCGTCGCCGCCGACCACGGCACCGTCTTCGCCACCGCCGCCCCCTCCGGCGGCGCCGAGGTCGGCTTCCACCTGCCACCCGCACCGGAGGGCTGACGGCCCGCCCGGAGGTCAGGACGGCGGGTCGGTGGTCTGCGAGCCCGGCCGAACGGCGTGGCCCGTCGCGGACGGGTCGGCGCGTCAGTCGGGCTGTTCGGCGTTGCGGGCGCAGCGGAAGCCGGCGTGGCCGCTGGAGCTGTCGGGAGTGTTGGAGCTGCGGGCGGCGACGCGGTAGCGGTTGCAGTAGGACTTGTGGCACAGGTGGGAGCCGCCGCGGATGACCTTGGCGGTTCCGGTGGCGGGGCCGGTGGGATTGGCCGGGGTGGGGGATGCGGGGTGGTCGGTGGTCCACCAGTCGGCGCACCACTCCCACACGTTGCCGGACATGTTGTACAGGCCGAAGCCGTTCGGTGCGAAGGAGCCGGCGGGGGCGGTGGCGCGGTGGCCGTCCGCGGCCGTGTTCTTCGCCGGGAAGGTGCCGCGCCAGATGTTGCAGCGGTGGGTGCCGTCGGGATCGAGTTCGTCGCCCCACGGGTACCGGGCCTGTTCGAGTCCGCCGCGGGCCGCGTACTCCCACTCCGCTTCGGTGGGCAGGCGTTTGCCGGCCCAGGAGGCGTAGGCGTGCGCGTCGTTCCAGGAGACGTGGACGACGGGGTGGTCGCCGCGGTCGGCGACCGTGCTGCCCGCGCCCTCGGGCCGGTCCCAGGCGGCTCCGGTGACCGCGCACCACCAGGGGGTTCGCTCCACCCGTACGGCGGTGCGCCGCACGGCGGCCGGGAGGAAGCCGGCGAAGACGTAGGACCAGCCCAGGCGCTCGGCGTCGGTGCGGTAGCCGGTGTCGGCGGCGAACGCGGTGAACTGCTCGTTGGTGACCGCGCGGGCGTCGATGAGGAACGGGTCCAGCCGGACCTGCCGCACGGGGCCTTCGCCGTCGTCGGGGAAGCCTTCGGAGTCGTCGGTGCCCATCAGGAACCCGCCGCCGGGCAGGAGGACCATGCCGTCCGTCGGGCCGGCGGGACGCGGGGCCGCGAGGTGGAGCGGGCGGAGCGTGCCGGGGCCTCGCGAGGGCGTGCAGCAGGGCGCCGAGGGCAGGTTCACGGGTTCCTCCGGGAGTGGGTTCAGCCGGCCGTGTGAGGCCGGCCGTGCAAGGCGGGCCGGGTCAGGCGGGCCGGGTCAGGCCAGGGCTGCCCGGCGCCTGAGGTCGAGCTCCCGCTGCACCCGCTGAACGTCCTTCGCGTAGGGCAGGTGGAGCAGCGTCAGGAAAGCGCCGTTGACGAGCATGAGGACCACCAGGACCGCCAGGAACACCGGGCGGAGTCCGACCACCTGGCCGAGGAAGCCGGCGCCCAGGCCGAAGGCGGCCCACGCGAGGGCTTCGAAGACCGAGACGTAGATCGTGAAGGCGGTGGCCCGCAGCTCGGGTGGGGTGACCGCCATGACCATCGGGCGGTTGAGGCTGGGATTGACGCCCTGGGCGACACCCATCAGGCAGAAGAGCAGGGCGTAGGCGCCGATGCCGCGGTAGTGGACCTGGGTGCCCAGGAAGGCGAGGACGGCGAAGGCGACCTGGGCGCCCTGGAGCGCGCCGGGAAGCCCGTGGCGGGGGCTGCGGCGGGTGGCCCAGTCGGCGAGGAAGCCTCCCAGCAGGGTGCCCAGCAGGTATCCGATGCCCAGCGGCATCAGGACGACGGCGGCTCGCTGGGTGGTGAAGCCGAACACGTCCACCAGGTAGACGACGGCGAACGAGGAGAGCAGCAGGTGTCCCGAGAGCAGCCGCGACACCAGGAGGATCGCGAAGCTGGGGATCTTGAACAGCGAGACGACGGTGGCCAGGCCGACCTTCGTCCGGGGCTCGCGGGCGGCCCGGTCGAGGTCCGCGAGTTGCCGCTCGGCCGCGCCGCGGCCGGGGTCGCGGAAGCAGAGCAGCAGCACCCCGCCGAAGAGGATGTTCAGGACGCCGACGCCCCACAGTCCCCAGCGCCAGCCGTCGTGGACTCCCGCCAGTTGCCCGATGAGCGGGCCGAGCACCGAGCCGACCAGCGACAGCGCACCGTAGAGGGCACCGACGGCGCGACCGCGCGACGCCGGGTCGAACAGGTCGCCGATGATCTCGGAAACCAGCGGCTGGGCGGCCGCGTAGCCGGCCGCGAGGACCGTGACGAAGACCAGCAGTTCGGTGAAGTCCCTGGAGAAGCCGGCGGCCACGCCCCACACCCCCCACAGGCCGGTGGACAGGACCAGGACGCTCTTGCGCGACCAGCGGCGTGCCGCCCACACCCACAGGGGGGCCGCGAGCACGCCGATCAGCTTGCCGGCGGCGGTCAGGACGCCGAGCGAGCCGAGGGTCAGGCCGAGGGCGTTTCTGATGACCGGGAACAGGCCGGTGACCAGGCCGGCCTCGGTGCCGTCGACCAGCATGGCGCCGCCGAGGACCGAGAGCTGGGCCCATCGGCCTTGGACCGGGGGCGGGCCGGTCCTCGTGGCGGGCCCGGAGGTGCCCTCGATAAGGTCGGACATGCGCGACTCCACTTCTTCGCATCGTTCGTCACAGGGGCAGTGCGGGGGAAAGGCGGCGTGCTCGCCGGTGACGGGGCTGCAACCCCGTCACCGGTACGTCGTGCGCCGGCTGGTCAGAGAGCGGCGAGTTCCTCGGCCACCCGGCGCAGGGCCGACACGTCGGTGAGGCCGCCGGCCAGGGCGGCGACGTCGATCAGCGGCGTCGGGCCGAGGAACTGCAGGAATTCGGAGTCGACGATGCCGGGCAGGTGCCTGCGCATCACCTCCACGGCGACCGGGTCGGAGATCAGGGCGAACACGGGGGTCCGCAGCGAGAAGCGTCCTGGGGGGTAGTCCTCCGGGTGGGGCAGCGGCTCGGCGGCCCGGTCGGCCTGCTCGCGCTGGGCCCGGACCAGCAGGTGCTCCGCGCCGACCGGGCCCTCGGCCGGCAGGCCGAGGCGCTCGTACTGGCTCGGCGGTGCGTCGCCCGCGCGCATCAGCTCCACCAGCAGGGTCGCCATCCGCAGCTCGGCCGCGTCGTCGACGAGGGGGGTGCGCTGGTCGGGGTCGCCCTCCAGGTCGAACAGCAGGGTGCCGTGCTGGTAGGGGTTGATGAAGGTGCGGCCGGGGACGCGCAGGGTGCGAACGCCCTTGGTGAAGGTGAACGGCTCCGCCAGTTGGAGGTTCGCCAGCTCGGCCGGGGAGAACCGCCCGCGCATGTGGGTGGGCATCAGCGTGTGTTCCAGCAGCGGCGCGTTCTGCGCCGTGGCGGGGGCGCGCATGTAGACGTACCGACCGTCGGTGACGTTGACGTGGCCGCCGTGGATTCCGAACAGGGCCGCCTCCCGCACCGGGGTGTCCTCGGCCACCGGCAGCGGGCGGCCTTGCACGTCCGCGGGGCGCTCGATGCCGAAGTACTCCAGCAGCGTCGGTGCGAGGTCGATCGTCTGCACCAGGGCCCGGCGCCGTTCCCCGGCCTTGCCGGCCCGCGGGTCCCACACGAACAGCGGCAGGTGGACCAGTTCGTTGTACCAGGGCTGGACGGTCTTGCCCCACCAGCCCTTCTCTCCCAGCAGCAGGCCGTGGTCGGTGTTGACGATCAGCAGGGTGTCGTCCCAGAGGTTCTGCTCGTCCATCAGGTCCAGCACCCGTCCGAGGGAGTGGTCGCACATCGACAGCAGCGCCGCGTACTCCAGGCGGGCGTGCTCGACCTGGCCGGGGGTCTCCACCACGCGCTTGTAGTCGGGCCAGTCGAAGTGCGGGCCTTCGTAGTCGTGCGGGTAGAGGTCCTTGAACCGCTGGTGGCTGAAGAACGGCTCGTGCGGGTCGAAGGTCTCGATCTGCACGAACCACCTGTCCGCCTCCCGGTTGGTGCGGACGAACTCCAGGCCCGCGTCGAAGGTCAGCGTCTGCGGGTGGCGGTCCTCGGTCGCCAGGTGCGGGCGGTTCACCCAGTCCTGCCGGTAGGACTCGAACCGGAGCTTCTTCAGGTCCTCGGGGATCTCCGGGTCGGCCACCTGGCCCTTCCACGGGTCGCCCTCCTGGCCGCGGAAGAACTCCCAGGTGTTGTACCGGCCGTGGTAGGTGGCGCCGCCGTCCTCCCAGTAGTGCGGGTGGTCGCTGACCAGGTGGGTGTACACCCCGTTCTGCTTGAGGAGCTCGGGCATGGAGTCGTCGAACGGCTCCAGCGGGCCCCAGCTGCGGTGCAGGAAGTTGTACCGGCCGGTGTGGATCTCGCGGCGGGCCGGCATGCACGGCATCGACCCCGCGTAGGCGCTGTCGAAGGTGACCGACCGCTCGGCCAGCCGCGCGAAGTTCGGCGCGTGAGTCCAGTCCCCGCCGTAGGGCGGCAGCATGTGCCGGTTGAGGCTGTCGAACATCACCATGATCGCCTTCATGCGGCGCTCCCTTCTCCGGCCGGTGGCGTCTTCCGCCCCGGCTGCCACTGTTCGAGACGCCGGAGCATGCGCTCCAGCCAGGCCACCCACGCGTCCATCGCGCCGGCGCCGTACTGGTGCAGTTCCTCGTAGACCTCGCGTGCAAGTTCCTGGTCCAGCTCGGGCAGCGGGTCCTCGAAGCGGACCGTGCGGTCGCGGGGCCGGTTGCGGGCGATCTGCTCGCGCCGGTGGTCCAGTTCGGTGCGGATCAGCAGGATCGCCGCCTCGCGGTCCAGGACCGCGGCGAAGGCGAAGCGGGAGAGGAAGTCCGCGTCCTGGAACCGGCTGGGCGGCTCGTACGGGGAGCGCACCCACTCCATCAGCGCTTCCCGCCCCACCGGCGTGAGCCGGTACACCTTCGCGTCGGGACGCCCCTCGCGCGGGTCGACCTCGAACGCCACCCAGCCGTCCGCCACCATCCGCCCCAACAGGCGGTAGATCTGGCTGTGGTGGGCCCGCGAACGGAGGAACTGGCCCTCCGTCTCGACCCACTTGCGCAGGTCGTACCCACTGAACGGCCGGCCGGCCAGCAGGGCGAGCAGGACGTACTCGAACTGCATCGAGCCCCCTATGTGCGGAATCACTTATGTGCTCAGTGTTCTATCCGCGACACGGGGGTCGTCAACGCGGCGGGCGGTGAATTATCCGACCGTTCATATGAGTTCACGGTGATTCACAGTGCACAGCGCACAGTGCACAGCGCCTGCGCTACCGGCGGGGACGTCGAAACCCGGCGCGGCTGCGACGGAACAGGCCCCTCCCGGGAAAACGGGCGCGGGGGGGGGGGGGGGGGGGGAGAAGGGGAGGACGGGGGGGGGGGGGGGGTGTTTTTTCCCGGGAGGGCCTGTCCCCCCCCCTTTCGTTCTAGGTGGACCTTATTGGCTACAG
>NZ_JBWKEQ010000038.1:27747-87734 GCF_056435365.1 Kitasatospora sp. NPDC043949
AAAACCCTCCCCCCCGAGAAAAAAGGATCCCCCGTGGGGGTCCGGGAAGACCCCCCCCCCCCCCCGCCCCGGGCCGTGCCTGTCGTCACCGGAGCGGCACGGTCCCCGGCCTGCGCGTCCGGGGCGACCCGGGCGGCCGAAGAGGTGTGCTCAGGAGAGGCGTGCTCAGTTGAAGACCAGGACGTCGGTGCGCATCGGCAGCGCGCTGCCCCAGCCGATATTGATCTTGAACGTCACCAGCCCGTTGCCGGGGGCGATGCTCGACACCTGGAAGGGTGCCGCGCCGACGAACCGGTTCCCGTTGCCGTCGATCTCGGAGGCCGTGATGACGACCGTCGAGTCGATCCCGATGACGTTCCAGGCGATCTGGAGGTTGAACGTCCCGTTCCCCGGGGTCCACGTCCACCACCCCCGCCACACGGCGCCGACGTTGCCGCCGATCGCCGCGAGGCCCTGGTCCCGGTCTGCGGGCTGCGAACTGCTCGCGATCCGCGGCACCTCGATGGAGGAAGATTCGGCTGCGGCCATGACGGCTCCCCTCGCGCCGGGAGAGCTCCCATGAGCTCCCCGATACTTAGAGTGTCCAGTAATGTGCACAGCGTAACAATCACTCGTGCGAGTGAACCTCCGGCGCGCCTCCCCCGGTACTTTCGTTACGGCCTCTGGTCGGGCGGTTCGATGGCGAGGGCGTGCCGGAAGATGTTGCACGGGTCCCAGCGGGCCTTGATCTGTTGCAGGCGGGGGTAGTTGTCCTTGTAGTACAGGGCGTGCCACGGGGTGCCGGAGGTGTTCCACGCCGGGTCGGCGAGGTCGGTGTCCGCGTAGTTGATGTAGGAGCCGTCACTGACCTCGCCGGGGACGGGGACGCCTCCGGTGTCGCGGTACACATCGCGGTAGAAGCCGCGGACCCAGGCCAGGTGGGCCGCGTCGTCCGACTCGTCGGCCCAGACGGTGTAGTAGACGGCCTTCATGACCGAGTCGCGCTGGGCGACGGCGGTGGCGTACGGGGGCACCGCGTTGACCTGGCCGCCGTAGCCGACGAGGAGCAGGCCGCACTCCGCACCGCCCGTGCCGTCCGTCAGGTACCGGTAGGCGGTCGCGAGTTGGGGGTCGGTGAGGGAGCGGCGCAGGTAGCCGGCCTTGTCCTTGTAGCGCCGGGTGATCGAGTTGCCGGCCTCGCCGGTCCCCGGCCAGGTGCTGGTGGGCAGCCAGGGCATGGTGCCCCGGAGGGTGGCGGGTTCGGTGGCACCCACGTCGGCGGTCACCGCGCGCACGAAGTCGGTGAGCACCGCGTCGGAACCCGGAACACCCGCGTCGATCTGCACGACCAGCTCAAGGGTGCCGGACTTGCGGTGTCCGGCGATGAGGACGGCATACAGGTTCGCCGCGGGGGTGCCCGGTTCGCTGTTGCGCTCGTGCCAGGCGCCGTAGTTGCGCAACAGGGTGGTGAACGCCCGTTCCGTCATCTTCTCGTCCCAGGTCCAGGCGACCAGGCACCTCCGCAGCTCGCCCGGGGCGCGCGGCAGGAGTGCCGCGGGGTCGCCGTGGGAGCGGGTGCCGGGGCCGGGGGCGTCGGGGCCGGGGGTGTCGGGGCCGGGGGTGTCGGGGCCGGGGGTGTCGGGGCCGGGGGCGTCGGGGGTGTCGTGGGAGCGGAGCCAGTAGCGGGTCACGACGCCGAAGTTGCCACCACCGCCGCCGGTGTGGGCCCACCACAGGTCGTGGTTCGGATCGTCCGGGTCCCGGGTGGCGACCACCGCCCGGACGGTCCCGTCCCGGTCGGCCACCACCACCTCCACGGCGTGCAGGTAGTCCACGACCGAGCCGTAGGCGCGGGACAGTGGACCGTACCCGCCGCCGGCCAGATGCCCGCCCGCGCCCACCTCGGGGCAGCCGCCGGCCGGGATCGTCACACCCCAGCCCTTGAACAAGGCCCGGTACACGCGCCCGAGGGTCGCTCCCGGCTGCACCGCGAAGGCACCCATCACGGGGTCGAAGCCGACGGCGTCCATGGGAGAGAGGTCCAGCAGGAGCTGCACCGCCGGGTCGCCGGTGAAGTTCTCGAAACAGTGGCCACCGCTGCGCACGGCGATCCGGCGCCCGGAGCGGACGGCGTCGGCGACGGCCCGCACCACCTGCTCGGTGGAGCCGGCCAGGCGGATCTCCTCCGGCCGGCCGACGAAACGGTAGTTGTCGCCCCGCAGCAGGCTGTCGTAGCGGGAGTCATCGGGGCGGACCGTGACCGGCCCGAACGGCCGGCCCTCCGGCCCGCCCCCACCTCCCGCCGGACCACCTCCCGCTCCCGCCGGCCCCGGGCCTTGGCGGCCCGCCGCCTCGGCGGGCCCGACGGCCAGGCCGGCGACCGCACCGCCGACCGCCACCGCACCGGCCCGAGCGAGCAGGTGGCGACGCCCCAGCCGTTCGTCCGCCGACCAGTCCATCTCTTCCTCCGTTCACCACGACCATCCGTCAGCGCATGCTACCGGCGCTCACGGCATCCAAATATGCTTACCGTAACGACAATTGACGTAGAATCAGCAACGCTGATCGCCGACACGCCCAGCCCGCCCCCGGCGGACGTTCAGCGGGCGCCGCAGAAGACGGCGTCGAGGAACTTGATGCCCGCCTGGTTCTGCGCCGTCTGCTCGGCGTCATCGCCCCGCGGGGTGTAGGAGACGGCGACCTGGCGGTCGGCGGTGCCCCACAGCTGGGTGCTGAAGCCGAAGGTGCCGCCGTTGTGGCCCAGCACGGTGGTGCAGGAGAGCTGCGCCCGCGCCAGCCCCATCCCGTAGTCGATCTCGTGCGAGCCCGGCACGGTCTCGAGCATCGTGGTCATCTCGCGCTGCTCCGCCGGACGCAGCAACTTCCCGTTCAACAGGGCCTGCTGGAACCGGATCAGGTCATCGGTGGTGGAGATGATCTCTCCGGCGGCGCCCGCCCAGGAGGGGTTCTGGTCGGTGACGTCGATGTCGGTCTTCTTGACGTTTCCGGTGCCGGCGCCGTCCACGGTGGTCCAGTAACTGTGGGCGTGCGGGCCGGGGATCGTGGTGGAGCGGCCGGGGACCGTGGTCTTCGTCATCCCGAGCGGGCGCAGGATGCGCTGACCGACCTCCTGTCCGTAGGGGTGCCCGGTGACCTGCTCGATGATCAGGCCGAGGACGTCGAAGTTGGTGTTGGAGTAACCCCATTGGGTGCCGGGCGCGAAGTACGGGGCGTGGGAGACGGAGGCGGTCACCAGCTGGCGCGCGGTGAACGTACGGTTCAACCCGCCCTGGGCCAGCCACGTCCGGAAGACGGCCGGGTCGTTGAGGTCGGGAAAGACGTCGGTGCCCTCGTTGGTGACGTCGAACAGGCCCGTGCGCTGGTTGAGCAGCTGGCGGACGGTGATGTTCTGCCCGTTGGGGACCAGCCCCGGCAGGTGGCTCGACACCGAGTCCTCCAGGCCGAGCCGGTGCTCGCCGACCAGTTGCAGCACCGTGGTGGCGACGAACGTCTTGGTGACGCTGCCGATCCGGAACCGGCCGTCACCACGGACGGGTGCCTGACCGACCAGGTCGGTCACCCCCGTGGTGCCGCGCCACCGCTGGTCACCGTCACGCACCTCGGCGATCGCGGACACCGCCTTGGCGTCGGTCAGCCCGTTGAGGGCGAGTTGCAGCGGACCGCCACGCGGGCGGACCGACGAAGCTGCGGAGTCCTCGGCTCCCGCCACAGCGGCGGAGGCGGGTGACGCGGACACCGCCAGGCAGAAGGCTGCGATCAGGGCACTGGTCAGACGACGAGACATGGGGCTTCCCTTCACTCGGGCGAACAGGAGTTCGCCACGAGTCAGCCTGTCAGCGCCGCCACCGAGGGAGCATCACTCCGGATGAGGACCCGTCCATCCTTCAACAGGCTTACGAAATCGACACCTTAGGACACCAAAGAGGTACGTGAGGGGTCGTCCGGCGGTCGCATCCGGGGATGCGCCCGCACGCCCGGCGAGTTGTGGCCGGGGGGAGCCTCTGGTCTGGTGGCTCCCGCCGGCGTCGGCACAAGGTCCCGCGCTTCGGCCGGTCAGCCGGTCAGCCGGCGCTGACGACCTGGCCGCAGACGATCGTTCCGTTGAGCGTGACCGTTTGACCGAGGTCGTAGGTGGCGGCCACCTCCGTGTTCGTCAGCGTGACCGTCCAGCTGTCGCCGGTCTTCGTCGCCTTGACGCCGGTCGCGTTGTTCTTCACGTAGCCGCCGACGTGGGCGGCGGTGCTGACCGGCATCATCCAGCCGGTGCCCGACTGGACGCCGGCGACGCTCGGGCCGCCGGCGTTCTGGTCCGACGGCGCCTGGAAGGACTCCAACTCGCCCTTGATGACGGTGCAGGTGCTGTCGGCGGCCTTGATGGAGCCCGACTCCACGCCGCTGAAGGTCACGTCGGCGCTGCCCTTGCCGGCCTTCCCCGGCGCGCCGGTGGGGGCGCCCGCCGCCGGGGGCGCTGCCGCGTCAGCCGTCGCCGCACCTGCGGACGTCGAGACCGCGGCCCCAGGTGCGGTGGCGCTCTTCGCCGAGCTCGACGATCCGCATCCGGCGAGGGATATCAGCGTCGCACCGGTTATGAGCCCGATGACGACACGTCGTCGGTGGAGTTCGGTCCGTGACATGTTCTCGCCCCTAGATCTCGCGTGTGAGTACTTGTCGATCACTGCGCAGAGTACGGCAGGCGGATGTCGGTCTCGGGATGCCGGCCGGATGCCGGGCCGGTGTTCTGCGCTGTGATCGCCATGCCCGGCACCATAGCCTGACGGTCTGACAAAAAGTGTTCGCGATCGAGTTGGTGGACACCGGTCCACCTGGCGGCAGAACGGCCGACCCTGACCCGCCACGCGGAAAACCGGATTCCTCCCCGGGCTGAAGGCCGGGACATCCCCCGACACCCGGGTGAAGCACCGCACGAGCGGTTCTTCGCCCCGGAGGGCCAGGCGGAGCGGATCCTCGTCGACTGAGCGTATGTCCCCTCCAGCAACGGCCGCCGGGCCGTACGCGGGCCTCCGGAGGTCGCGCGATGGCCTGATCGGCGGTTCCGTGTCCTGAGCCGGCGCGCTACCCGGTCAGCGCCGTGTGCAGGGGGCCCAGTAGGGAGAGGTCGTCGGTGGTGACGGTGAGGTGGGTGGCGCCGGCGGACCGCCAGGCCTCGGCGAGGGAGCGCCAGGTGTCCGGCCGGCCGGGGGCGGGGCGCAGGCGGGCCTCGACGCCGAAGGCGCTCCAGTCGCGGCCGGCTTCGGTCACCGCCGTCCGCAGTTCGGCGATGAGTGCGGCACCGCGGTCGACCCGGTTGGCGAGCAGGCCGGACATGGTGAAGCCGTCGGCGAGGGTGGCGATCCGGCGCAGTGAGCCCGGTCTTCCTCCGGTGCGCAGGGTACCGCCGCCCATCCAGAGGGGTACGGGACGCGGCCGGGGGGTGAGGGTGACGCCGGAGAACGCGACGTGCTCGCCGGCGAAGTCCGCGTCCGGCCGCGTCCACAGCAGGCGCAGCGCCTGGACCTGTTCCTCGAACAGTGCCGCACGGGTGCCCGGGGCGACGCCGAGGGCGGCGGACTCGGCGGGGTCGGATCCGATGGCGACGCCCAGCCGCAGCCGGTCGCCGCTGAGGTGGGCCAGTTGCGCGGCCTGCTTGGCGGCGAGCACCACCGGGCGGTGCGGCAGGATCGTCATCGCGGTGGCCAGCTCGATCCGGGTGGTGACGGCTGCCAGGAACGCCACCAGCGTCAGGCTCTCGTACGCGGGAACGTCGGACACCAGGTGTTCGGGGACGGACAGGTGGTCGTACCCGAGGCTCTCCGCGGTCACCGCGAACGCGCGGAGTCCGGCGGGTGAGAGGGTCGTCGGGACGGTCCAGCCGAGGCGGAGGGTCATTTGCGGAAGGCCTCCGGGTCGGCGGTGGAGACGAACACCGCGCGCGGGCGTTCGGCGGGCAGCAGCTGGGAGTTGAGGAGGTGGCGTAGCGCTTTCTCGCCGCCGGGGAGGGTGCCGGTGACCGACAGGTGGACGTGGAGGACTTGCGTGCCGTCCTCGTTCACCACCTCGGGCACGCAGTGCACGACCCCCGGGATGGCGTGCGCGGCCTGCCGGACGGTGTTCAGTGAGACCTTCTCGCCGCGCAGCACCACGAAGTCCGACAGGCGTCCGTGGAAGGTCAGATAGCCGTCGTCGATCGAGAAGGCGTCCCCGGTGGCGATGGTCCGCGGCCCCAGCAGGACTCTGCCGCTGTGCTGCCCGACCCGTCGCAGCAGGACGGTGCCGGATTCGACCAGCAGTTCTCCCACGTCGTCCTGCACCCCGCGCAGTGACGCGCGCACTCCCGGCAGCGGGCGGCCGACCGAGCCGTACCGGTGCGCGGGCTCGGCGTGCGCGGCCAGGGTCGACACGCGTGGTCCGGCCTCGGTGAGCCCGTAGGTCAGGTACAGCTCCGCGGAGGGCCGCGCGGCCAGCAGGTCGGCCACCTCCGCGGGTGTGAGCCGGTCCCCGCCGACCGCCAGTGCCCGCAGGCCGCGTGGCACGAGCCCGGGGTCGGCCAGCAGTTGGCGGGCGATCGTCGGGGTCACCGCCGAGTGGGTGACCCCGCGCGCGGTGACCGCGTCGCGGTACGCGGCCGGCGAGAACGGCGGCCCGTCGAGCACCAGCCGCGCCTTGGTCACGTACGCGGCGAACGCCTGCGCCACGAGGGCGTAGGAGTAGTACAGCGGCAGGTTCACCAGCAGGGTGTCGGCCGGGGTGATGCCCGTGGCCCCGGCGTGCAGGCGGGCGTTGTGCAGGAGCGAGGCCACCCGGTGCACGCACGCGCTGAACATCCCGGAGGTGCCGGAGGTGGACAGCAGGATCTCGCCCGGCCGGTACGGGGTGGTGAGGTGCCCGGTCGGCACGGCCAACGCGCCGCCCACCGGCAGCTGCGGCCCCGCGCCGGCCAGCCGGGTGGTCACCACGACGCCGGCCCCGACATGCCCGGCCAGCGCGCGCACCCGCTGCCACGGCGTGCTCGGCGGCACGGCCAGCGGCACCAGGCCCAGCAGCAGCGACGAGAGCAGCACGCGCAGCAGTTCGACTCCGTTGGTGAGGCAGAGCACGACCGCGTCGCCCGGTGCCAGGCCCAGCCCGGCCAGGTCCGCCAGCACGTCGTCCACCCCGGCCGGGGCGCCGCCGC
Organism: Kitasatospora sp. NPDC043949; assembly: GCF_056435365.1. Lineage (NCBI taxonomy): Bacteria > Bacillati > Actinomycetota > Actinomycetes > Kitasatosporales > Streptomycetaceae > Kitasatospora > Kitasatospora sp. NPDC043949. The sequence continues at coordinate 34,919 of NZ_JBWKEQ010000038.1, forward strand.
CCGTACTGGCCGGGGTTGCCTCGACCCGGGTCAGGAAGTCGGCCACCTCGGACCGGGTGAGGCTGTTCACCGGTCGTCCCGGGCGCTGGTCAGGACCAGGCAGCGACACAACTTCCCCTCTCCCGCGGCGGGTTGCAGGCCGACCAGGAGCACGTGCCGGGCGTGGCCGTCCGCGAGCCAGCCGCCGAGCACCGTGAACGCGACGGGGGTGGCCCGGTCGGGGTGCGCCGCCAGCAGCAGGGACGGCCCGCGCAACCCGTGGCGCAGGGCGGGCAGCCCGGCCAGCACGCCCGGGTTCGCTCCGGCGAAGCGCAGTGGCGACACCCGGGACCTCGGCACCGAGTCGGCGATGCGGCGCATCGTCCGCTCGCTCCCGGTCGCGCTCATGACCAGGATCCCGGTGTCGGCGGCGGCGTCGAGCACGGGTTCGGCGCAGTCCGCCAGTGCCCGGTCCACGGTCTCGGCGACCAGCCAGGCCGCCGGGTCGGCGTAGAAGGACGGTTTGTTCACCGCGTACTCGTCCGGGTCGTCGGCGACGACCGTCGCCGAACCCAGCATCCGGGTGCCCGTCGGCACGTGTGTCACGCCCTCACCCCTTCGAACAGCAGGCACGTGTTGAACCCGCCGAACCCCAGCGTCAGGCTCAGTCCGGCGCCGGGGCCGACGGGTTGCGCCGATTCCGTGGCCAGCCGCAGCGGGGCCACCGGATCGCGCAGCCCGAGGACCGGTGGGACCTGTCGATGGCGCAGTGCCAGGACCGTCGCCACGGCCTCGATGGCCCCGGTCGCGCCCAGGCTGTGCCCGAACGCCCCCTTGGTGGCGAACACCAACGGGCCGTCGGCTCCGAACAGTTCCAGCAGGCTGCGCGCCTCGACCTCGTCGTTGAGCGGTGTGCCGGTGCCGTGGGCGTTGACCACCGCGATGTCCGCGGGTGCCAGGCCCGCGGAGGCCAGGCAGCGTTCGACGGCGCGCAGCACGGCGCGTCCGGACGGGTCCGGTGCGGTGAGCCCGGCGGCGTCGTTGGCCGCGCCGGCCCCGCGCAGCCGGGCGTGCACCCGGGCGCCGCGTTCCCGGGCGGAGTCGGGGTGTTCGACCACCACGAAGGCCGCGCCCTCGCCGAGCAGCATCCCGTCGCGCGCCCGGTCGAAGGCCCGCAGGCCGGTGGGGCTCATCGTGCCCAGCGCGGAGTGCCCGAGCCGCTTGGCCTCGGTGACCACGTCCACCCCGCCCGCCACGCAGACCCGCCGCTCGCCCGAGCGCACCAGGGCGCGCGCGACGGCGATCGCGTCCGACCCCGCGGAACAGGCGGTCATGACGCAGACCGGCGTGCCCGGGTGCCCGATGCCCGCCGCCGCGTCGTCGGCCCAGGCGTGCAGCGTCGGCTCCGCCTCGTCCAGGCAGGCGCCGAAGCTGGTGCCCAGGACGAGGCCGACCTCGGGGTCGGTGGTGGACAGGCCGGCATCCGCGAACGCGGCGGACAGCGTCCGCCCGGCGAGCGCGCGCTGGCGCTCGCCCGCCCTGGTCCCGTACGGCACCGACGCGATGACGGCGGCGGCGGTGTTGCGCAAGGAGTGCGGCGAGTGGACGGGCGCCAGCGCCGAATCGCCCGCGCACAGCCGTTCCCACACCGCCTCCTGGTCCCGGCCCAGCGGAGTGTCCCAGGCCAGTCCGGTGATCACCGGGGTCACCACGGCCGGGCCGCCGCGGGATCGACCTTCGTCCGGCTCATCGCGCCGCGGAACCCGGCGACCGACCGGCCCTCCACGGTCACCACGGCGGAGAAGGCGAAGGTGGGGCCGGACAGCCGGTCCGCGCGGACGTCGAGCACGACCTGGTCGCCGGGCACGACCGGGGCGAGGAATCGGGACTTGACCGTGCCGACCAGGGTGACCTCGTCGTCGGCGAGCGGATCGCTGCTCAACTGGTAGAGCAGGACGCCGGACTGGGCGAAGGCCTGCATGGTGTGGCTGCCGGGCAGGATCAGCCCCGGGGTCAGGCCGCGCTCGGGCAGGTGCCCGGACAGCGCGCCCATCTCCGCCGAGACGGCGAACATGCTGCGCAGGAACACGCCGGGCTCATGGTCCAGAACCCGGTCGATGAACAGGCGGGGGTGGCGTCCGCGCACCAGGGCCGCGATGGCCGAGGTGCCCAGCGGACGCGCCTCGCGGACCGTGACGGGAGGGGGTGCCGATTCGTTCGGGTGTCGCATCCGGGACGATTCCTCTCAGGGCCTGTCGCAGCGGTGCCGGCAGGGGCACCGCGCGCCGGGTGTCGGGGGCGACGGCGGCGAAGACGAGGTCGCCGGTCACCAACGGGGTGCGGGTGCCGTCTTCCTCCTCCCGCAGCAGACGTACCGCGAGGGCGAACCAGGCCGCGCCGACGTGGTCGACCCGGGTGTCCCCGATGATCACGTCGCGGTACACGGCGCTGTTGAGGTAGGCCACCCGCAGGTCGGCGACCACCAGGTCGACGTTCGCCGCACTGAAGGCGGTCAGACCCGCGTCGTGCGCTTCGAGGTGTTCGGTGCCAGCGGTCTCCATCAACGAGGTGTAGCGGGAGAAGTGCACGATCCCGGTCGCGTCGGTGTCGACGTGCTCGACCCGGGTGCGGAACCCCGCGCTCACCACAGGGCCCGGGCGCCCGCCGCCACCCGGTCCACGATCTCGTCGGCCTGCGTCCCGGTGGTGATCAGCGGCAGCACGATCCGCAGGGTGGGGTGGACGTAGCGCCGGCCGCCGGAGCGTTTGCCCGCGCCCGCCATGAACTCCGCGTACACGCCCGCTTCGATCAACTCCCGGCGCAGCGCGCCGATCCGGTCCGCCGCCGCGGCGGTCAGTTCCACGCCGAACATGACCCCGCTCCCGCGGACCTCGGTGAACACGTCCGGGTGGCGGCCCACCAGGGCGTCGTCGAGATGCTTGGCCAGGTTCACGCCGACGTCGGCCGAGCCTCTCAGCAGCCCTTCGGTCTCGATGTGCTCGATGCCGTCGCGGATCACCGCACAGTTCGGTGGTCGCAGGTCGGAGGTGGTCACGGCGCCGGAGGAGCGGACGGCGAGCTCCTCGCGGGCGATCACCATCGAGGTGGACACCGTGCCCATGCCCAGGAACTTGCCGATGACGGTGATGTCGGTGGGCACCGGTCCGTCCGCGTCGCGCATGGCGAACCAACTGCCGGTCTTGGCGAACGTCAGCACCTCGTCGGCCACCAGCAGCACGTCGTCGGCCGCGCACCGCCGCGCGAGTTCGCGCAGGTATCCGGGCGGAGGCGGGAGGATGCCCGCGTCGCCCTGGATCGGTTCGACCACGACGGCCAGCAGCCGGTCGGCGGACTCGGCGAAGTACTCCGTCAGGGCGTCGAGGTCGCCGAACGGGATGTGGTGGACCCGGACTCCGTACGGGCCGGCGGTGTCCGCGCCGGGCAGCCCGGCCCGGTAGTACCTGCGGTTGAGCAGTTGCACCAGCCCACTGGTCCAGCCGTGCCAGGCGCCGTGGAAGGCGAGGATGGTGTCGCGCCGCTCCTTGCCCGGGCGGTGGCACAGCCGCCGGCCGTCGAAGCGGGACTCCAGCACCAGCCGCAGCGCCAACTCGTTGCCCTCCGAGCCGGAGCTGCGTCCGCTGACGTGGTACCGCCCTGCGGGGAAGTGGTCGGTCCACAACCCGCCGGGGCCGAAGAGCCGGTCGAGGAGCTCCGCCCGTTCCAGCGAGCCCAGTTCGTCGGTGACGTTGCCGACTCCGGTGCCGCGCGCCAGCGCCGCCCGTACGACGGGGTGGTCGCCGCCGAGGGTCGCGCTGGCGTAGCCGCCGCTGGCGTCCAGCAACCTCAGCCGCCTGCCCCGGCGTTCCGGGCTCAGATCGACCACGTCGAGGTGCAGGCCGCGCCCGCCCACGCAGGCGAACGGGAGCCGGGCCGCCCCGTAGTGGTTGAGGTGCAGGTCCGCGCCGCGCAACAGCACACCGGTCCGGTCCCCAGTGTGGTCGTCACCGGCGACCGGGGCCGTGCTCACGCGGTGGCCGGGGGGCGGTCGGCCCCCGCCAGCCGCTCGACCAGTGCCAGCACATCACCGAGGGTGGACAACTCCCCCGCCGCGATGGCCTCGTCGGGGATGCTGATGTCGAACGCCTCTTCACACTGCACGCGCAGTTCCACGAAACCGAGCGAGTCCATGCCGTAATTCTCGCGCAGCCTGTCGTCGAGTCGCATCCGGTCGATCGGCACCTCCACCAACACCTCGGAGTGCAGAATTCGCTTGATGGTCTGCAAAGGATTCACCAGAACTTCCCCTCTGGGTGGGTTCATTCGAACAGGCTGCGACCGGACGTCCGGCGCGCGGAAAGGCGAGCGAGATCGCGGAAACGGTCGGGCCGAAAGTGGGCCGACGCTGATCGAAATTGAGGCGGTGTCAGCCATTCGCGCTTTATCGAAGCTAGCCGAGGCTTTATCACCTGTCAATGGTCCCCGATTTACCCGCCATGCGGCTTCGAGCTCCGGAATCGACGATTCTTTTGCACGTTAGTTCGACGGCGATTCGGCCATTCACGAGCACACGGTCCATTTACCTGCGAAAACCAGCCCGCAGCGCGTCCCGGGCGGGCCGGCATCGATGGCCAGGTGATAGTTATGCACCTTTTACACTATTTGAGACACATCTCCGCCTGGCGCATATGCTTCTTGTCCTGGTGAATCGTCCCGAACTAGCCTGAGGTCGTCCATTTGTCTGGATGGACGTACAGCGCGGGAACGGGTACGCCATCGGGCCCCCGGCGGCGTCAGGCCTCGCACCCGGCTCCCTCCCAGTTCACTGCAAGCGCACCATCTGATGACGCTGACTACTTCTGCTTCCTGCCGACCGAAGTCCACGCCCCTTGCACGGCCGTCGGCAGACTCCTTCGAAGGAGCTTCGAAAGTCATGAGTGTCACCCCGGACGCCCTGCGCGGCGTCACCGTGTTCGTTGGCGGCCCGATCCAGCACGCCTTGGTGCCCGGCGGGATGGCGGCGCCGATCCACGATTTCCTGAGACTGACCATCGACCAGTCGCAGCAGGCCGGCGCCACCGTGCTGTCCGCGCACGTGGCCGAACGATTCGGTGCCGACACCGCTTCGTTCACCCCCGAGGAGGTGTCCGTGCGCGACTACGCGTGGATGCGCGAATGCGATGTGTTCGTGCCGGTACTGCCGGTGCTCGACGGCACCTTGCTGCGCACGGACGGCACACACATCGAACTGGGGTGGGCCAGCGCGCTGGGCCGCCCCATCGTGGGCATCACCGACCAGCCCTTCGCCGAGTCGGCCAGCCACCTGCTCAAGGGGCTCGCCCAGGTCGCGTCCGCAACGTTCCTGTCCGCCAAGGAGATCGCCAAGGACCCGGCGCTGCTGGTCGACGGCGTGCTCGCGGCGCTGGGCCGGACCAGGGCGGCGGCCTGACATGGCGGCCCCGACCCACCTGCTGGGAATGCACCTGGCCAACCCTGTCGTGGTCGGCTCCGGCCTGCTCACCGACCAGGAACGCAACATCCGCAGGCTGCTGGACGCCGGCGCGGGCGCGGTGGTCACCAAGACCATCCACCCCAACCCGCCGATCGGCCTGGACGAGCGCCTCGTCAGACTGCCCACCGGAATGATCAACAGCACCACCTACTCCAAACGGTCCGTCGATCACTGGGTGCACATCCTGCGCGACCTGACCCGGGACGGGCTGCCGGTCATCGCGTCGCTGCACGCCGACAGCCCGGCGGAACTCGCCGAGTTGGCGGCCCGGGTGGAGGCGACGGGCTGCCCGGCGCTGGAACTGGGCATCTCCTGCCTCAACGAGGAGGACGGCCTCGACGACACTCCCGAGCGGGTGCACGCCTACACCGCGGCCACCCGCGCCGCGACGCGGGTGCCCTTCTCGGTCAAGCTGGCCAGCGGCGAAGGCCTGCACGCCCGGGCGTTCGCCGCCGCCCGCGCCGGCGCCGACGCGGTGACCATCAGCGACACCCTGCCCGCCGCCGCCGTGCACCCGGAGACCGGCGACCTCCAACTCGGCGGCGTGTTCGGCTACTCCGGACCGGGCATCAAGCCGCTCGTACTGGCCTCCCTGTGGAAGCTGCGCCGAGCCGGGTTCACCCTTCCCGTGCTGGCCTCCGGCGGCGTGCAGTCGGGCCGGGACGTGCACGACTACCTGGCGGTCGGCGCGGTGGCGGCCCAGGTGTACACCGCGCTGCACACCGACATGTACCACACGCTCGCCCGGATCGTGACCGAGACCACCGGGACGGGGAACACCGGAACGGGGAACACCGGCCACGGCCTCGCACCCGTCACCGGAGCGGACCGGTCCGAGCAGGTGCAGCCGTGACCCCCCGCAGCTCCGGGCCGCAGCTGTGCGACCTGAGCAGCGCCGACGTCCTGGCGGCCACCGCCGGGCGGACCGTGGTGTGGCCGGTGGGGGCCACCGAACAGCACGGTCCGCACCTGCCGCTGTCCGTGGACACCGTGCTCGCCGACGCGTTCGCCCGGCAGATCGCCTACGAGCTGAACGCCCTGACCCTGCCGGCGCAGTCCATCGCGGCGCGGTCGCTGCCGCAGAGCGGCGGCGGCCTGGCCTTCCCCGGCACCGTCTACGTGCGCGGTCGGTCCCTGCTGGCCTTCCTGGAGGACGTGCTGGAGTCGTTGTGCGCCCTGCCCTGGCGCCGACTGCTGGTCGTCAACGGCCACTTCGAGAACGAGCCGTTCCTCTTCGAGGCCCTCGACGAGGTGGGCCGACGGCCGGCGGCCGCGGGCAAGGAGTTCATCGCGCTGAGCTGGTGGAGCCTGGTCGACCAGGACTGGCTGGCCGGGCGGGTACCGCTCTTTCCGGGGTGGCACGCCGAGCACGCGGGGATCACCGAGACCAGCCTGATGCTCTACCTCCGCCCGGACCTGGTCTCGACCGCCCGGCCCGACCACGCCGACCCACCCCGCCCGGGGATCTACCTGCACCCCGCCGACGTGAACCGCACGACCAACCAAGGCGTCCTGTCCAGCACTTCGGGCGCCACCGTCGCCCTGGGCAAGGAACTCTTCTGGCACGTGGTCGCGGCCGCGGTCGACCTGGTGTCCCGGGGCGACGGACTTCTGCACGATCTGCACGAGGAGAAGCCTTGACCGTACCCACCCTCTGCGTGAGCAACGCCGTCGACACCCTGCGCGACTTCGCCGTCCGCGCCGACGACGTCGACGAGCTGCTCTCGGAGTGCTACGCCCAGCAGGACCAGGCGCTGTTCTGGGGGCCGCTGGACAAGATGCTCATCACCTACGAGCCGATCGGAGACCTGGACTGGCAGCGGAAGTTCCTGGAGATCGACGGTGTGGTGAACCTCAGCCCGGCGGGCCGCACCGGCTCGCTGTTCGCCGACATGCTCGCCGATCCCGAGCTGATGGCCGCCGTGGCCGCCCACGCCGGACCGGGCCGCAGACTCCGGCTGATCCCGCACACCACCACCGCCGACCTGTGGCGGTTCACCGAGGCCCTGCGCACCCGGTACGACGTGCTGACCGAACTGCCGGAGAGCCCGCCGCAGCAGGCCCTCCGGGACCTGCTGGACACCAAGACCGGCCTGCGCGACCTGGCCGCCGACCTCGGCATGACCGACGGACCCTGCCGCATCCCGCCCGGTACTCACTGCGCCGGGAAACAGGACGTGCCGGCCGCGGTCCGGGACATGCTCGCGACCGGCACACCGTGCATCGTCAAGGCGGACCGCGGCGAGGCGAGCCTCGGCCTGCTGATCTTCCGGCCCGGCGACGACGACATCGCCGAACGCCTGGCCGGGAGCACCTTCTACGACGAGGACCCGGTGGTCGTCGAGGAGTTCCTCGACGGCGACATCACCTTCCCGTCCGTGGAGTACATGGTGCCCGCGGACGCCCCGCCCCACCTCTGCTACACGACCGACATGCTGTTCGAGGGCGCCACGCACCTGCGCGGCAACGTCACCGCGCGCGAGCTGCGCCGCGCATGGTGGTACCGCCCGCTGACCGAGGGCGGGCTCCGGCTGGCCGAGGAGATGCAACGGCGCGGCTACCGCGGGCGCTTCGGCATCGACGCGATCGCCCGCGACGGCGTCGTCTACCTGCACGACCTTAACGCCCGCCGCACCGGGTCGAGCCACGTGCACGAATTCGGCGAGCACCTCATCGGCCCCGGCTACCTCGACACCCACGCGGTCGGCAACTACGACTTCTACGGCCTTCCGACCGGGCTGTACCTGCCGGAAGTGCTGCGCCTGCTCGGACCGCTCGTGGCCTCGCCCCGACACGCCGACCGGGGTGTGGTCCCGACCGAGCTGACGGACCTTCAAACTGGCAGACTGAGCTGCATGTTCTACGCCCCCAGCCTCGCCGAGCTGCACGACCTGATCGACCGAGCCAGGACGGCTCTGGACCTCGGCCGGTGAGCAGCCCGCTGCCCGTGGTCGGGACGGCCCGGCGCTGGCTGGTGCTGACCGTGGTGCTGCTGTGCTTCCTGCCCGCCGCCGTGGACGTCACCATCCTCACCATCACCGTCCCGACCCTCGCCCACGAACTGCGGGCGTCCCCGACCGAACTGCTGTGGGCGGTCGACGTGTACTCGCTCCTGATGGTCGGACTGGTGCTGGTCAGCGGGCCGTTGGGCGACCGGATCGGGCACAAGCGGCTGCTGCTGGCCGGACTGGCCGTCTTCAGCGCGGCCTCGGCACTGTGCGCGGCGGCACCGAACCCGCCGGCCCTGATCGGCGCCCGGGCACTGCTGGCGATCGGCGCGTCGATGATCATCCCGGCCACGCTGGCGCTGATCCGGCAGACCTTCGGCGACGGCCGCGACCACGCGGTGGCCATCGGGGCGTGGAGCGCGGTCGCCGCCGGCGCCTCGGCGCTGGGACCGGTGGCCGGCGGCTTCCTGCTCCAGCACTTCTGGTGGGGCTCGATCTTCCTGGTCAACCTGCCGATCGTGGCACTGGCCGTACCCGCCGTGGCACTGCTGCTGCGCAACGAGGTCGAGTCCGAGCGGCAACCGTGGGAGGCCACCTCGCCCCTGCTCTCGATGGTGGGGTTCCTGGGCTGCGCCTACGCCATCATCGCCTTCACCCACGACGGCGTCGGCATCCCGGAGGTGGTGCTGCCGGCGGCGGCGGGCCTGACCGCGCTGGTGCTGTTCGTGCGACGGCAGCAGCGGATGCCGCACCCGATGCTGGACCTGTCCCTGTTCCGGCTGCCCGGGCTGCGCGCCGGAGTGGTGGCCTCGGTACTGCCGGTGCTGGTGATGGTCGGCTTCGAACTCCAACTGGTGCAGTACCTGCAGATCGCCAAGGGACTGTCGGCGGAGGCCGCCGCGCTGTACCTGATCCCGATGCCGTTGGCCGCGACGGTCGCGGGGCCGGTGGGCGGACTGCTCCTCTCCCGCCTGGGACAACCGCGCGCGGGCGTGCCCGCCGGCCTGCTGCTCGCGGCGACCGGATACGTCCTGGTCGCCTCCGGCACGGTGGCCCCGCTCGGGCTGGCCCTGATCGGGTTCGGCCACGGCCTGGTCCAGATGGTCGCCTCGAACCTGATCATGACCACCGCGCCGTCCTCCCTGGCAGGCGCGGCGGCGGGCATCGAGTCCGTCGCCTACGAGGCCGGCGCCGGCCTGGGGATCGCCGTCTTCGGCACGGTCACCACGGTGGCCTACCGACTGCTCCTCCCCCCGGGCACGTCATCGTCCCCGCTGGACGCGGGCGCCTCCCCGGAAACCGCCCGGGCCTTCACCGAGGCCTTCCACTCCACCACCTGGCTGGCTGCCGCCCTCACCCTGGCCACGATCCTCCCGGCCACCGCGAGGAGGGCGTCGGCGCGGTCCGGAACACCCGGCGCAGCCACGAACGCCTCGACTTCCCCGATCCCGTCGAGTCCGGGGACGAGCAGCACTTCGGGGACGAGCAGCACGCCGAGCAGGAAACAGCCGAACGAACGGACCTGAAAGCCCGTCAAGCAGACCCCGACGGCGCCCTCACTACTGCTGCCCGGATGCCGGTAGCGTTGAGGCCGTCCGCGATCCCGAGCACGTCACCCAGGACCCGCCCTACGTCGTGGTCGGTGTGGACGGCAGCCCTCGCGGCGCCCGAGCCATGGCTCTTCGTGTCCGTCATGTCGACCGCGCTTGAATACGCGGCACCTCGACCTGCGGGCCTACCAGTCCCGGGGCCGGAGCCTTCACTGCGTGATGAGGACGGCGGCTCCGGTGATCCGGTCCGCCGCGAGGTCGGCCAGCGCGGCGTCGGCACGGTTCATGGGGTAGCGCTGCACGTGCACCGCCGGGTGGTGCCGGGCGACTTCCGCGAGGTAGGCGAGGCCGTCCTCACGGGTGTTGGCGGTGACGCTGCGCAGACTGCGCTCCTGGAAGAGGTGCCGCTGGTAGTCGAGGGCGGGTACGTCGGTGAGGTGGATCCCGGCCACCGCCAGCGTGCCGCCGCGGTCCAGCGCGGCGAGCGCGACCGGTACCAGGTCGCCGACCGGGGCGAACAGGATCGCCGAGTCGAGGGGTTCGGGCGGTGTGTCGTAGGCGTCGCCGACGGAGGACGCGCCCAGCTCCAGGGCCAGGCGCCGGGCGCTCGCGGCCCGGGTGAGGACGTGCACGGTGGCGCCCCGGGCGAGCGCGAGCTGCGCGGTGAGGTGCCCGGAGGCGCCGAGGCCGTAGATGCCCAGCCGTCCGCCGGGCGGCAGCTGCGCGCGTTCCAGGGCGCGGTAGCCGATGATGCCGGCGCACAGCAGCGGGGCGAGGTCCTCGTCGGGCGGCCCCTCGGGGAGCGGGTAGGCGTACCCGGCGTCCACGAGGGTGTGTCCGGCGTAGCCGCCCTGGACGTCCCAACCGGTGTACCGGGAGTTCGGGCAGAGGTTCTCGCGGCCGGCCCGGCAGTACCGGCAGTCGCCGCAGGTGCTCGCGAGCCAGGCCGCGCCGACCCGGTCGCCGGGAGAGAAGTCCCGCACCTCCCGGCCCGTGCTCAGCACCCGGCCGACGATCTCGTGCCCCGGTGTGCAGGCGGGCCGGTGCGGCGGAAGGTCGCCCTCGGCCAGGTGCAGATCGGTGCGGCACACTCCACAGGCCCCGACCTCGATCAACAACTCCTGGGGTCCGGGCGGTTCCAGCATCCGCTCCACCCGGCGCAGCGGGGACGAGCACATCGGGCCGGGGCGCTCCACCACCCAGGCCGTGGTGCGCTGCCCTGCACTTTCGGCTGCTGTCATGGCCATTCCTCCGACAGGGGTCTTCCGCGGTCGGCGCCGCCTGCTCACACCTCGGTCGAGGCCGACCGCGTTGAGCGCGGTGCGAACGCGTGCCGCCCCGAGCGGTCCGGAGCGGGAGCCGATCGCGGGACGTCACAGGAGGGGTCGGCCGGTCGGGAGCGGAGCGCCGTCCGCCACTGACCGTGGTCACCCGCCTGTCCGTGCGCCTTCCGTCGGGGCGCCCGCGGCGGCCAGGAGCTCGGTGGCGGTGCGGGTGTTGGCCGGTTCGCATGCCGCCGTCATCAGCCACTCGGCGGTCGGGGCCTCGGTCTCGGGGGGAATCACCAGGAGGTCCAGTCGCCGGGGCACGAAGGAGCACACCACCACCTCCTCCGCGTCCTGTTCCTGTTCGAACCAGCCGACGTGGATGACATGGCCGGTGACCGGGACGCGCCGGGGGATGACCGGCCAGTGCGCCGGGTTCACGGTGACGCGGAGGATCTCTCCCCACGACGGGGCCAGCGTCGCCGCCAGCGGGGGGAGTTCACGAAGGAGGTCGTGGGAACGGGGCCACCAGGCCCCGCCCAGCCGCCCCGGGGCGACGCCCTCGGGGACCAGCGAGAGCCGCGCGGGCGGCTCCGGGTGGGACGCCCGGGCGCCGCCGGGCTCGGAGGTTGCGGTCATGTCGGAACACCTGCCCTTGGCTCGCCTGGGTCGGCCTGACGCTGTCGCCGGGGCACCACGGACCGAACCCGCAGGCCGCGGACAGTGGCTCTTCCACCGTACTCCGGACGCCGGCGGCGCCCCGGGGGAAGAGGAGCGGCGGGCGGATGGGCCGACCGGGCGCGGGGAGGCACCCCGCCCGATCAGGTGCGCTCGGTTTCGGTGACGGCGGGCGGCTGCTGCTCGCGAGCCGCAGGCCTCGACCGTCCGCGGTTCGGTGTCATGACGCCCCCGCCCGGTGCCCTTCCACCGCCCGGCGGACCTCGGCGACGACGCGCGGCACCGCGTCGACGACAGCCGGGCTCAGGCCCTCGCCGATCGAGAAGTCCACGCCCTCCACCGCGACGATTCACCTGGCCCGGCCGCGGGTGGGAGGTTCCCGCACCCTCTCCCCCGTTCCCGCCCACAGGCCCCGCCCTACCCGGACGGATGGTTCTGCCTGGGCGCGGGCGACGAATGGAAGCCCGGCACGGTACGCACCCGCAGGCTCAAGGACGAGGACGTGGCGCGCAGCTCAGCCCTCCCACGGCCCAGGGGCCCGTCGCCACCGTCCACCTCCAGTTCCGCGACAGTCCGCTGCCGCTCCTGGGGAACCTGGTCACGGAGTTGGAGGCGACCCCCTACGGACTCGGCGCGGACCGGGAGTAGGCCGTAGTGGAGAACGCCATCTCACTGGTCGGTACCGTCGCCTCGCCAATGGACTGCCCACCAGACCCGGCAGGCGCAGACGTTACACACCGCCGCCCGGCCGCCACCGGTTCGCACGGCGGGTGGGCCATCGCCGGAAGGTGTCCGGGCGGTCTGCCGCGGCGCTCTTCGGGTGATCCGGATCTGCCGGGCGTGCCGACGCCGTCGCCTGTGCGTTGGACGGGCGTATCCGCGTGTCGGCAGCCGTGGCCGGCCCCTGACTCTGGAGTGCGCTGTGAAGAAGTCCCCCGTGCGCCTTGCCGCCGTCGCCGTCCTGGCGTTCGCGGCGCTGGCCCCCTCCTCGGCCTCGGCCCAGGCGCCCGGTGCGCTGCTCCCGCCGCTCCAACTGCGCGGCGGGACGCCCTTCGACTACTGCCTGACCGATACCGCCGCCAAGGCCCTCTCCAACGCCGGCGTCACCTTCGACGCGGTCGCACCCGCGACATTGGTCACCCTGAACGGCCACCAGTGCATGCACTCGATGCTCGACAGCGGCGAGATCAACACCGACCTGTCCGGCCTCACCGGCCGGGCCCGAGGCGGCTTCGCCTTCCAACGCGACGGGCAGCGCTCCGAGTTCGCAAACCTGGAGCTGGCGATGAAGCTCGACCGCACCAGCGTCATCACCACCGAGCACCTCGGCCGGCGCATCGACACGCTCACCGTCACCGACGAGGGCATCAGGCTCTCCCTGACCAAGGTCAGCGCCGAGAACACCCCCGTCAGCCTGGCCGCGCCGGCCGCGAACGCCCTCTCCCAGGAGTTCGGCACCAGTCCGCTCGCCACCGGGGAACAGCTCTTCTCCGCCACCCTCAGCTTCGACGTCCTCCAGGGACTCACCGGACTCAGCACCGGCCTGTAGGGCGGACGCGGTCTGGGCGGCCCGCGGAGGCCGCGCCCCTTGAAGCACCCGCCCCGGGTCAGCCGAGCGAGGATCCGGCTGCGCCGAGGGTGTCCCGCAGCCACTGCTCGACGCCTGCCACGTGCACCGTCGCCCAGGCGTGCGCGACGTCGGGGCGGCGGTGGGCGATGGCGTCGAGGATGGCGCGGTGCTGCTGGCGGGTCCGCTCGACCGCGCCTTCCTCGGTCAGCCCGCGCCAGATCCTCGCCCGGGCGGTCGGGCCGGACAGACCGTCGACGAGCGAGCACAGGACGGTGTTGCCCGAACCGGCCGCGATCCTGTGGTGGAACTCCAGGTCGTTGTCGATCAGCTCTTGCAGGGGGGCGTCGTCACGCAGGCTCTCCAGGACCTCTCCGAGCGCGGCGATGTCCTCGTCCGGCATCACTCGGGCGGCCATGGCCGCGGCGGCGGGCTCCAGGATGCGGCGGACCTCCAGGAACTCCAGCACCGAGTCGTCCTGGTGGAAGTCGACGACGAAGCCCAGCGCGTCCAGCAGCAGGTTGGGCTCCAGACTCGTCACGTACGTGCCGTCTCCCTGGCGTACGTCGAGCACCCGGATGAGCGAGAGAGCTTTCACCGCCTCACGCAGGGAGTTGCGCGACAGACCGAGCCGCTCGGCCAGGTCGGCCTCCTTGGGGAGTCGCGAACCGGGGCGCAGCTCACCACTGACGATCATGGCTTTGATCTTCTCGATCGCCGAGTCGGTGACTGGCACGCCGATGCCTCCCTGGTCCTGATCCCTGCAGCATAGTCTCCCCGACACCCACCCGGAGCTGGCCTTGATCGCGACAGGTCAAGACCATCCGGCACGTCCCTCCGCGGGCTGGCACGGGGCGCCGAGCCCGTACACGCGGACCGCGTTGTGCCGGAACACCGCGTCCTCCTCCCCCGCGCTGAGCCCGTCCGCGAGGTGCCGGGTGATCCGGGCGACCTCGGCGTAGCCGGCCTCCAGGGTGCACACCGGCCAGTCGGAACCGAAGAGGAGCCGTTCCGGGCCGAAGGCCTCCAGGGCGGTGTCGGCGTAGGGCCTGAGGTCCGCCGTCCGCCACCGGCCGGGGGCGGCCTCGGTCACCAGGCCGGAAAGCTTTCCCACGGTGTTGGGAAGCGCGGCCAGGCGGCGCAGGTCCGCTGCCCAGGGGTCGAGCGCGCCGTCGGCGATCGGGGGCTTGCCGAGGTGGTCGAGGACGAACGTCAGGCCGGTGTGCCGGGCGGCCGCGAGGGCGGCGGCGGGCAGCTGGTGCGGCTTGACGACGAGGTCGTAGGCGAGACCGGCCTCGGCGACGGCGAGCAGGCCGCGCTGGACGTCGGGGCGCAGCAGCCACTCGGGGTCGGGCTCCTCCTGGACCTGGTGCCTGATGCCCACCAGCCGTTCCCCGCCGGGGAGTTCACGCAGGGCGGCGATCGCGTCGGCAACGCCGGGGGCGGTGAGGTCGGTCCAGCCGACGACGCCGGCGATCAGGTCGCTGCCGTCGGCCAGCGCCAGCAGTTCGGGGGTCTCCTCGGGGACGCAGACGGTCTGCACGACGACCGTGGCGACCACTCCGGCCGCCGCGGCTTCGGGGGCGAGGTCGGCGGCGGTGAAGGAGCGGGCCAGGGGAGCGAGGGCCTCGCCGCTGATCCAGGGCTGCGGCCGCGCGCCGAGGTCCCAGACGTGGTGGTGCGCGTCGACGATCTGACGTCCGGTCACAGTTCCCACACGGCCGGGAGCCCGGCCCCGGCGCCGGCGTTCGAGTAGTCGTGGCTGATGTCGAGCAGTTCGCCCATCCTCTCCTGCCAGGCGGTGTTGGCCGGGAGGTGCTCCAGTTCGGCGAGGAGCCGGGCGTAGTCCTCGCACTCCAGCAGGTGGAACAGCTCGCAACCGCTGCGCCAGATCGTCCACGAGGTGGCGCCGGCAGCCCGGATGGCTGCGACGAGTTCGGCGGGCACGTCCCGGTGGGCGGCCTCGTACTCGGCGATCCGGTCCGGGCGGAGGCGGGTGTGCAGGGCGACTCTCATGGCTGCTCCGGGTGGGTGGGGTGGTCGACGATGACGACGTGCAGGGTGCGGGGGCCGTGCACGCCCTCGACGCGGTCGAGTTCGATGTCGCTGGTGGCAGAAGGGCCCGAGATGAAGGTCAGCGGCAGCGCGGGGTCGAGGCGGGCGAGGGCGTCGGGGACGTCGGCGGCGATCTGTCCGGCGCGGATGACGCACAGATGGTAGTCGGGGACGAGGGTGAGGGCGCGGCGGCCCTGGCCCGGGCCGGTGTCGAGGACGATGGTCCCGGTGACGGCGATGCCGGCGGCGGCGAGGGTGCAGGCGCCGTCCAGGGCGTTCAGGGCCTGGACGTCCAGCGGTTCCGGGTGCCACTGCCAGTCGCCGGGCGGCAGCAGCTCGACGGGAAAGCCGCTGGGCAGTGCCAGGTTGCTCGCCCCGGCTGCGGTGAGCGCGGCGGCGATGGCGGCCGGCAGGCCCGCCTGGTCGGTGCGGGTGACGTCCGCGCGGTAGTCGGCGACCCGCTCGGCGAACAGGGCGACGGTGTCCTCGCCCGGCTCGGTGTGGCTGCGGCGGTAGGTCCGGGGTACGGGGACGTCGTCGGGCCGTTCGTCGGCGGGGACGTCGGCGAGCGCCGCCCGGATACGGCCGAGAACCGCCTCACGGCTGCTCATCGTTCACCTTCCCTGTTCTTGCGCCACCAGGTGCGGAAGGACTCTGCCGGAGGTGCGGGGGTGTCGCGGGTGTCGGACCAGCCGTGCAAAGGGCCCGGCAGCCGGCCGATCCGCCCCTCCCTGGCGAGGGCCCTGCCGCCGAGCGCGGCGGCCTTCTGGGCCGCGGAGAGCAGGCGCGGGGAGTCGAGGACGGTGGCAGCGGCCTTCATGGCCAGCGCCTCGGCTCCCCGAGGCTTGCTCTCGACGGTCTTGGCCCGCAGGTGGGCCAGCACCTCCGGGATGTTGATCTTCACCGGGCAGGCGTCGTAGCAGGCGCCGCACAGGGTGGAGGCGAACGGCAGGGACGCCGCGTTCTCCACGCCGACCAGTTGCGGGGTGAGGACGGCGCCGATCGGTCCTGGGTAGACCGAGCCGTAGGCGTGGCCGCCGGTGCGCTCGAAGACGGGGCAGACGTTGAGGCAGGCCGAGCAGCGGATGCAGCCGAGTACCTGCCGTCCGACCTCGTCGGCGAGGGTGTCGGTGCGGCCGTTGTCGAGCAGCACCAGGTGGAACTCCCTGGGGCCGTCGCCGTCGGTGGTGCCGGTCCAGGTGGAGGTGTAGGGGTTCATCCGCTCGCCGGTGGAGGAGCGGGGCAGCAGTTGGAGGAAGACCTCCAGGTCCTGCCAGGTCGGGACGGTCTTCTCGATGCCCATGACGGTGATGAGGGTTTCGGGCAGGGTGAGGCACATCCGGCCGTTGCCCTCGGACTCCACGACGACGACCGTGCCGGTGTCGGCGACGGCGAAGTTGGCGCCCGAGACGGCCACCTTGGCGGTGAGGAACTTCTCCCTCAGGTGCAGGCGGGCGGCTTCGGCGAGTTCACGCGGGTCGTCGCCGAGGTTCTCCGGTGCGGGCTTCCCCCAGTGGGCCATTTCGGCGAGGAAGAGGTCGCGGATCTCGGTCCGGTTGCGGTGGATCGCGGGGACGAGGATGTGGGAGGGGCGGTCGTCGCCGAGTTGGACGATGAGTTCGGCGAGGTCCGTCTCGTAGGCGGTGATGCCGGCTTCGGCGAGGGCCTCGTTGAGGCCGATCTCCTGGGTCGCCATGGACTTGATCTTCACGACCTCGCGTTCGCCGGTGGCCCGCACGAGTTCGGTGACGATGCGGTTGGCCTCGGCGGCGTCCGAGGCCCAGTGCACGGTGCCGCCCGCGGCGGTGACGGCGGCCTCCAACTGGACGAGGTAGCGGTCGAGGTGGCGTGAGGTGCGGTTCTTGATCGCGGCGGCAGCGTCCCGCAGGTGCTCCCAGTCGTCCAACTCGGAGGCGACGGCCAGCCGCTTGTCGCGGATGGTGGTGGTGGCGCGTTTCAGATTGGCGCGCAGCCGGGTGTTGCCGAGCGCCTCGCGGGCGGCGTCGGGAAAGGACGGGGAACCGAGCCAGACGACGCCACGGCCGCCGGGCTTGCTCATCGTGCGGTTCCTTCGGTGGCGGCGAGGATCTCGGCCAGGTGCAGGGTCCGCACGGTCGCGCCCCGGCGGGACAGTCCGCCGCCGATGTGCATCAGGCAGGAGTTGTCGGCGGCGCACAGGACCTCGGCTCCGCTGTCCAGGACGGCGGCGTTCTTGTCGGCGAGCATCGCGGCGGAGGTGTCGGCGTTCTTCACGGCGAAGGTGCCGCCGAAGCCGCAGCAGGAGTCGGCCGCGGGCAGGTCGACCAGGTCGATGTCCTCGACGGCGCGCAGCAGCCGGTCCGGGCGGTCGCCGAGACGCAGGCCGCGCAGGGAGTGGCAGGTGGGGTGGTAGGCGACTCGGTGCGGGAAGCGGGCACCGACGTCCGTGACGCCGAGCACGTCGGTCAGGAACTCGGTGAACTCGTGCACCCGGGGCACCAGTTCGGTGACCTGTCGGAGGAGCGAGGCGGTGCCGTGCCGTTCGGCGAGCAGGGGGTGGTTGTCACGGACCATCCCGGCGCAGGAGGCGGACGGCGTGACCACGGCGTCGTAGTCGGCGAAGGCCCGGACGAAGCGGGTCACCAGCGGGACGGCGTCGGGGCGGTAGCCGGTATTGAAGTGCATCTGGCCGCAGCAGGTCTGTTCCTGGGGGAACTCGACACGGTGGCCGAGCCGCTCCAGCACCGTCACCACCGCGCGGCCGGTGTCGGGGAAGAGGGTGTCGTTGAAGCAGGTGATGAACAGGGCGATGCGCATCAGCTCACCTCCCCGGGGGTCGGGACGTCCGTGGGAAGCAGTCCGCGGTGCTTGAGCTCGGCCCAGAGCGCCGCCGGAACGGGGTGGTCGAGCATGGCGGCGGCGTCCCGGGCCTCGCCGGCGCTGCGGGTGCCGACCAGCACGCTCGCCACCGCCGGATGCCCGAACGGGAACTTCAGGGCGGCGGCGCGCAGCGGGACGCCGTGCCGCTCGCAGACGACCTTGAGGTCGGTGGCCCTGGTGAGCAGGTCTGCGGGGGCCGCGGTGTAGTCGAAGGTGGCGCCGGGCCGCGGGTCGGCGAGCAGGCCGGAGTTGAAGACGCCGCCGATCACGACGCCGACGCCGCGCCGGTGGGCCAGGGGCAGCAGTTCCGCAAGGCCTTGCTGGTCGAGGAGGCTGTAGCGGCCGGCGAGCAGGACGGCGTCGAGGTCGGTCTCGCGGATGAACCGGGCGGGCAGCCCGGCCTGGTTCATGCCGACGCCGATCGCTCCCAGGACGCCTTCGGCGCGCAGGCGTTCGAGTTCCGGGTAGGCCTCGGTGAGTGCCTGTTCGGCGTGGTCGTCGGGGTCGTGCAGGTACGCGATGTCGATCCGGTCGAGGCCGAGCCGGTCCAGGCTGTCCTCGATGGAGCGGCGCACGCCCCGGGCGCTGAAGTCCCAGACGCGGTGGTGGGTGGCGGGCACGGCGAAGCCGTTGGCCAGGTCGTCGCCGTCGCCGGAGGGGGCCGGTTCCAGCAGGCGTCCGACCTTTGTGGAGATCGTGTACTGGTCCCGGGGGAACGCGCGCAGGGCGGCGCCGAGCCGCCGCTCGGACAGGCCCAGACCGTAGTGCGGGGCGGTGTCGAAGTACCGTACGCCGGACTCCCAGGCGGCGGTGACGGCCTGTTCGGCCTGCTCGTCGGTGACCGGGGCGAACAGGTTGCCGATGCCGGCGGCGCCGAAGGCGAGTTCGGTCACCTGGGCCCTGCTGCGGCCGAGGGGGTGGTGGCGCGGCTTCACGGGCGTGGCTCCGGTCGCAGGCGCAGGCCGGCCATGCCGCCGTCGACGGCGAGCGCGGTGCCCGTGACGCTGGCGGCGGCCGGGGAGGCGAGGTAGGCGATGGCGGCGGCGACCTCCTCGGCGGTGACCAGTCGGCCGGTGGGCTGGCGGGCGTTCAGTGCGGAGCGCTCGGCGGCCGGATCGTCGGCCGCGTCGAGCAGCCGGCCGACCCACGGGGTGTCGACGGTGCCCGGGTTGACGCAGTTGACCCGGATGCCTTCGCGGACGTGGTCGGCTGCCATGGCCAGGGTGAGCGAGTGGACGGCGCCCTTGCTCGCCGAGTACAGCGCGCGCTGGGGCAGTCCGGCCGTGGCGGCGATGGAGCAGGTGTTGACCACCGAGGCGGAGGCGGAGCGGCGCAGGTGGGGCAGGGCGGCGCGGGTGGTGCGGACGATGCCGAGCACGTTGACGTCCAGGACGTGGTGCCACTGCTCGTCCGAGTTGTCCTCCACGGTTCCGGCGGCGCCGATGCCGGCGTTGTTGACCAGGATGTCGATCCCGCCGAGCGCCTCGGCCGCCGCCTGGACGGCCTCGCGTACGGAGCGGTCATCGGCGACGTCGGCGGTGAAGCCGCGCAGCGGGGCGCGGACGCCGCTCGGGTCGAGGTCGAGGACGGCGACGTCCGCTCCGCGTGCGCCGAGCAACCGGGCGGTGGCCAGTCCGATGCCGGAGGCACCGCCGGTGACCAGTGCGGTGAGCCCGTCGAGGTCGGTCGTCATGAGCGCTCCTCCTTGTCGCCGCCGGCCAGGTCGGCTGCCCAGAACGTGCCGTCGGGGTAGGTGTAGGTGTCGATGGCGGCCTGGTGCATGGTGGCGGAGAACCCGGGCACGGTGGGTGCCCGGTAGCGGCCGCCGTCGATGACCACGGGGTCGAGGAAGTGCTGGTGGAGGTGGTCGACGTACTCGATGACGCGGTCCTCGGTGGTGCCGGAGAGCGCGACGTAGTCGAACATCGACAGGTGCTGGACGAGTTCGCACAGGCCCACGCCGCCGGCGTGCGGGCACACGGGGACGCCGAACCTGGCGGCGAGCAGCAGGATGGCGAGGTTCTCGTTCACGCCGGCCACCCGGGCCGAGTCCAGTTGGAGGACGTCGATGGCGCCGGCCTGGAGCAGCTGTTTGAAGACGATGCGGTTCTGCACGTGCTCGCCGGTGGCGACCTTGACGGGGTGGACACCGCGCCGGACGGTGGCGTGGCCGAGCACGTCGTCCGGGCTGGTCGGCTCCTCGATCCAGTAGGGGTCGAACTCGGCGAGCTGGTTCGTCCACTCGATCGCCTCGGCGACGTTCCAGCGCTGGTTGGCGTCGATCGCCATCCGGATGTCCGGACCGATGGCCTCGCGGGCTGCGCGGCAGCGGCGGATGTCGTCCTCCAGGTCCGCGCCGACCTTCAGCTTGATCTGGGTGAAGCCGTCGGCCACCGCCTCCTTGGCGAGGCGGGTGAGCTTCTCGTCGCTGTAGCCGAGCCAGCCGGGCGAGGTGGTGTAGGCGGGGTAGCCGCGGCGCAGGAGTTCGGCGGCCCGCCCGGGTGCGCCCTGTCTGCCCTTGCGCAGCAGTTCGAGGGCCTCATCGGGCGTCAGCGCGTCGGCGATGTAGCGGAAGTCGACCTGGGACACCAGCCATGCGGGGTCGGCGTCGGCCAGCAGCTGCCACAGCGGCTTGCCCTCACGCTTGGCGGCGAGGTCCCAGACGGCGTTGACGACGGCTCCGATCGCCATGTGCATCACGCCCTTCTCGGGTCCGAGCCAGCGCAGCTGGCTGTCACCGATCAGGTCGCGGTACAGGGAGCCGGGGTCGGCGCACAGCTGGGCGACGGACCGTCCGACGACGTGCGGGCGCAGCGCGTCGATGGCGGCGACCTGGACGTCGTTGCCGCGACCGATGGTGAAGGTGAACCCGTGGCCCTCGTGGCCGCCCGCGGAGGCGCGCAGGACGACGTAGGCGGCGGAGTAGTCGGGGTCGGGATTCATGGCGTCGGACCCGTCCAGCTCCCGCGAGGTGGGGAAGCGGATGTCGTAGGTGTCGACGGCGGTGATCCGCGCTGTGGTTGCGGACAACGTGGTGCCTTTCAGGCGTTGGAGAAGGTCTGGCGCTGGGTGCCGAGGCCGTCGATGGCCAGTTCGACGGTGTCGCCCGCGCGCAGGTAGGGGGTGCCGGGCAGCCCCAGGGCCACGCCGGCCGGGGTGCCGGTGTTGATGACGTCTCCGGGCCGCAGCACCATGTACTGGCTGAGGTACCAGACCAGGTACGGGACGTCGAAGATCATGTTCTTGGTGCTGCCGCTCTGCCGCTGCTCGCCGTTGACGGCCAGACGAAGGCCGAGGGCCTGCACGTCGCCGGCCTCGTCCGGGGTGACCAGCCAGGGGCCGAGCGGGTTGAAGGTCTCACAGGACTTGCCGAGGTCCCACTGCCCGGAGTACTCGAGCTGGAACTCCCGCTCGGACACGTCGTTGCTGATCGCGTAGCCCGCGACATGGGCGAGGGCCTGTCGGGGCGAGTCCAGGTAGCGGGCCTCGCGGCCGATCACGACCGCGAGTTCGACCTCCCAGTCGGTCTTGGCCGAGCCGCGCGGGATCAGCACCTGGTCACAGGGACCGACCACGGCGGACGGGTCCTTCATGAAGACCACCGGCCGGGCGGGGACGGCAGCGCCGGTCTCCTCGGCGTGGTCGCGGTAGTTGAGGCCGATGCAGACGACCTTGCCCGGCCGGGCGACGGGGGCGCCGATCCGCAGGCCGACCGGGTCGATCGCAGGGAGTTCTCCGGCGGCCAGGGCGGCGCGAACGCGGTCGATCCCGTCCGAGGCGAGGAACGCCCCGTCGATGTCACCGGTCAGGCCCGAGAGCGCGAAGACCCGGCCGTCGTCGCCGAGGGCTGCCGGAGCCTCTTCTCCCGCCGGTCCGATCCGCATGAGCTTCATGCCATGGCTCCTGTCATAGGTCTGCGGGCCGGGGTTCTTCACCGGGCCGACACATCGGATGAATCCTCGACGCCCTGACCATACGAGTGTCGGCCACGCACCGCAAGAAGTCCTCCGATGTCTGTCGGCGCCCGTCGGGGTCAGGAGCCGAACATCTCCTAACTGTTCATCAAATCTCCAGCTCAGAGAGGAGATGACAGCTCGTTATCATCCGACATGGAGGCTCGGACGTTACGGTTGAGATTCGCCCGAGGTTTCCCTATTGTCAGTCACGTGCCAAGCTCGTATGGTCCTCGTGATCGCAAGCCATCCGATGACTGCGGGGAGCACGATCCAGCGCGCCTGCCACGACCCGCCGCATCCATGGCCTCCCTCCTGGATGACGGCCGGGAGGGGAGGTCCGGCTCAACCACCCCCGCTTCACCTCCCGGGGGGACAGGCCTCTCCGCCTCCCGCCACACCGGCTCCCCACCCTCGCAGGGGAGCCCGGACATCCCAGCCAAGGAGATCAGCACCATGAAGCCTCGCTCCTCCAGAATCGCGGCCACGGCCGCCGCCGTAGTCGTCCTGGCGGGGGCCGCCACGGCCTGCAACCGCGGCAGCACGACGGACTCCGCCGCCGGCGGCAAGCCGGCGCTCGGGATCGACCTGCCGCGTGCGGACTCCGACTTCTGGAACTCCTACGCGCAGTACATCAAGCAGGACGCCTCCGCCCAGGGCCTCAACACCCTGCCGGTGAGCAACTCGCAGAACGACGTCACCAAGCTGGTCGCCAACGTCCAGGTCTTCCAGAACACCGGCGCCAAGGCCGTCGTCATGGCCCCGCAGGACACCGGCGCGATCGCCTCCACCCTCGACCAGCTGACCGCCAAGAAGATCCCCGTGGTCAGCATCGACACCCGCCCCGACAAGGGGAACGTCTACATGGTGGTGCGCGCCGACAACAAGGCGTACGGCACCAAGGCCTGTGAGTTCCTCGGCCAGCAGCTCGGCGGCAAGGGCAAGGTCGCCGAACTCCAGGGCGCGCTGAGCTCCGTCAACGGCCGCGACCGCTCCGAGGCCTTCGCCGCCTGCATGAAGGAGAAGTTCCCCGACATCCTGGTGATCGAGCTGGCCACCGACTGGAAGGGCGACGTCGCCTCCGCCAAGCTCCAGTCCACCCTCGCCGCCAACCCGGACCTGGGCGGCGTCTACCTGCAGGCCGGCGGTGTCTTCCTGCAGCCCACCATCGCCCTGCTCCAGCAGAAGGGCCTGCTCAAGCCCGCCGGCCAGCCCGGTCACATCGCCATCGTCTCCAACGACGGCATCCCGCAGGAGTTCGACGCGATCCGCAAGGGCGACATCGACGCGACCGTCTCCCAGCCCGCCGATCTCTACGCCAAGTACGCGCTGTTCTACGCGCAGGCCGCGGCCGAGGGCAAGACCTTCCAACCCGGTGCCACCGACCACCAGTCGACCATCATCTCCCTGCCCAACGGCCTGGAGGACCAGCTCCCCGCTCCCCTGGTCACCAAGGAGAACGTCGACGACAAGTCCCTCTGGGGCAACGGCGTAGGCAAGTAGCCCACCGACCCCTCGTGGGGGGGGGGGGGGGGAGCCCCCCCCCCCCCCCCCCCCCCCCCCCCCCCCCCAACCACCCCCCCCCCCCCCCCCCCACGCACGGATCCTGCGGAAAGGACGTCCCCGCCATGGCGGACCCCAGCCCCGTCCGGGGCCCCGTCGTCGAGGCCGACGGGATCAGCAAGCGCTTCGGCGCCACCGTCGCCCTCAGCGACGCCCGCATCTCGGTCGCGCCCGGCGAGTCGCACGCCCTGGTAGGGCGCAACGGCGCGGGCAAGTCCACGCTCGTGTCGATCCTCACCGGCCTGCAGAACCCCGACACCGGCACCCTGCGCTTCGACGGCGAGCAGGCCCCGGCCCCCGGTGACACCGACGCCTGGCGGTCCAGGGTCGCCTGCGTCTACCAGCGCTCCACCATCATCCCCGCGCTGACCGTCGCCGAGAACCTCTTCCTGGACAGGCAGAGCAAAGGCGCCCTGCGCCCGATCAGCTGGAAACAGCTGCGCGGCCGCGCTACCGAGTTGCTCGCCGAGTACGGCGTGGACGTCGCCCCGACCGCGCGCGCCGAGGACCTGAGTGTCGAGCAGCGCCAGTTCGTCGAGATCGCCCGGGCGCTGTCCTTCGGGGCCCGCTTCATCATCCTGGACGAGCCCACCGCCAAGCTCGACGCGCGCGGCATCGAGCGGCTCTTCGACAAGCTGCGCTCACTGCAGGAACAGGGCGTCGCCTTCCTGTTCATCTCCCATCACCTGCAGGAGGTCTACGACCTCTGCACCACCGTCACGGTCTACCGCGACGCCCGGCACATCATCACCGCGCCAGTCGCCGAACTCGACCAGCAGGCCTTGGTGGAGGCGATGACCGGCGAGAGCTCCCGGGACAGCGGGCCCGCCTGGTCGGTGACCGGCCGGACGCGCCCCGACGGTGCCCCGCTGCTGGACGTCTCGGGCCTGAGCCTGGCCGGCGCCTACCAGGACTTCTCCCTGACCGCGCACGCCGGCGAGGTCGTGGGCCTGGCCGGCGCGGCCGCCAGCGGCAACGTCCGGCTCGGCGAGACCATCGCCGGTCTGCACCGCCCGCAGGCCGGCACGATCACCGTCGCGGGCCGCCCGGTGCGCACCGGGCGCGTTCCCGCCGCTCTCGCGGCCGGCATCGGGTTCGTGCCCGAGGACCGGCACATCCAGGGCCTCATCCCGCAGCGCAGTGTCGCCGAGAACGCCACCCTGACCGTCACCGACCAGCTCGGGCCCTTCGGCACGGTGCTGCCCTCCCGTACCCGGGCCTTCGCCGAACGGATGATCGGCGACCTCGACATCAAGACACCCGGCCCCTCGGCCCCGGTGTCCGCGCTGTCCGGCGGCAACCAGCAGAAGGTGGTCATCGCGCGGGCCCTGGCCACCGAGCCGCACGTCCTGGTGGCCATCCGGCCCACCAACGGCGTCGACGTCAAATCCAAGGAGTCCCTGCTCGGCACCGTCCGCGAGGTCGCCGACGCCGGGAGGAGCGCTCTGATCGTGTCCGACGAACTCGACGACCTGCGGGTCTGCGACCGCGTCCTGGCCATGTTCCACGGCCGCGTCGTCGCCGAGTTCGAGCACGGCTGGAGCGACGAACAGCTGGTCGCAGCCATGGAGGGCATGTCCGGCCCGACCGACACGAAGGAACGCAATGTCTCCCACCACTGAGGTCAGCCCGCGCGCGGCCACCGCCGGCACCGCGCCGGCCGGCCGGCGCTTCGACCTCGCCCGCTACCGCGACCTGTCGCTCGTACCGGTCCTGCTCGTCCTCGGCGTCATCGGCTTCGTCGTCTCACCCGCCTTCCTCACCTCCGACAACCTCCTGGGCGTCGGCCAGCAGGCCACCGAACTGAGCCTGCTGGTGCTGGCCGAGGCGCTGATCCTGATCGTCGGCCGGATGGACCTGTCCCTGGAATCCACGATCGGCGTGGCCCCCGTCATCGCCGTCTGGCTGGTCCTCCCCGACCACGGCGCGCGCTTCAACGGCCTCGGGCTCCTGCCCTCCTGGACGGCCATCCCGCTGTGCCTGGCCGTCGGCGCGCTGATCGGGGCGATCAACGGGTTCCTGATCCTCAAGCTGCGCCTCAACGGCTTCATCGTCACCCTCGGCGCGCTCACCCTGCTCCGCGGCCTCCAGGTCGCGATCTCCCAGGGCCAGTCGATCGTCAACCTGCCCGGCTCCTTCACCTACCTCGGCAGCACCAGCTGGCTCGGCGTCCCCGCGGCGATCTGGATCTGCGCCCTGCTCTTCCTGGCCGGCGGCTGTGCCCTCGCCTGGCTCCGCCACGGCCGCGCCCTGTACGCGATCGGCGGCAACTCCGAGGCCGCCCGCGCCGCCGGCATCCGGGTCGACCGGATCACCTGGACCGTGCTGATCCTCGGCGGCCTGCTGGCCGCCTTCGCCGGCGTCCTCTACACCGGCCACTACGGCTCCATCTCCGCCGACCAGGGCAACGGGTGGATCTTCCAGGTCTTCGCCGCCACCGTCATCGGCGGCGTCAGCCTCAACGGCGGCCGCGGCACCCTCTTCGGCGCCCTGACCGGTGTGCTGACCCTCCAGCTCGTGGTCAACGTCATGACCCTCGCGGGCGTGCCGCCGCTGTGGAACCAGTTCCTCAACGGCGCGATCATCATCGTCGCGCTGATCATCTCCCGCTTCGCCTCGGGCGAGAAACAGGAGTGACGGGGTCCCCCGGCCCGAGAGCCACCGAAGCGACGCGACCAGCTCCGCGGGAACCGGTCGCGCCGCTTCGGCCTCCCCTGCCCCGCCCCCTCGACCGACCAGCACTCCCATGCCCGCACGCAGGAGGCGAACACCATGGCGGTGACCGACCAGGCCATCGAGAAGATCAAGGAAATGATCGTCTCCGGCGCCCTGCTGCCCGGCGCGCGACTCCCCAACGAGGCCGACCTCGCCGACCAGCTCGGGCTGTCCCGCAACTCGCTGCGCGAGGCCGTCCGGGCGCTCACCGCGATGCGGATCCTCGTCCCCCGGCAGGGCGACGGCACCTACGTCTCCGGCCTGGAGCCACACCTCCTGCTGGAAGCCATGGCCTTCGCCTCCGACGTCTCCCACGGGCACACGGCCCGGCAACTCCTCCAGGTGCGGCGCCTGCTGGAGCCGCAGGTCACCGCCCTCGCCGCCGGCCTGCTCACCGACGACCACCTGCGAACGCTGCGGGCCGTCCTCGACCAGAGCGCCGCGGCTGCCGGCATCGAGGAGTTCATCGAGCTCGACATCGAGTTCCACCGCACCATCGCCGATGCCGTCGGCAACCCCGTGCTGTCCACCCTGCTCGGCATCCTCTCCACCCACACCCAGCGGCTGCGCATCGTGCGCGGTACGCACAACGCCTCTGCCCGCGAGCAGGCCCACCGCGAACACGAGGCCATCTGGCGGGCCCTGGTCGACCACGACGCCGTCCTGGCCGCCAGTGCCAGCACCGTGCACGTCGCCGCCGTCGAGGACTGGCTGGCCGCCGGCACCGGCCCCCCGGACCTCGACCCCCCGGACCTCGACGCCATCGCCTGACGGCGACGTGCCGAATCCCGCACATCCGTTCCCCTCCCCCTCAGCGCGCAAGACCCCCACGACCCAGGACGGTCTGACACATGAAGAGCCGAACCATCCGGACCACCTGCACGGGCTGCATCGCCGTGTTGCTCGCCGGCTGCCTCACCGCCTGCGGTGGCACTGATGACCCCGGCAACTCCCGCCCCCAGATCGGCATCGACATCCCCCGCGCCGACTCCGACTTCTGGAAGGCGTACGCGAAGTACCTCCAGCAGGAGATCAACGACCAGCAGCTGAGTGTCCTGCCCCCGACCCGTTCGAACGGCGACGACGCGACGTTCACCGCCAACGTCCAGTCGCTGGCCGCCCGACACCCCAAGTCCATCGTCATGGCGCCGCAGAACACCATGACCACCGATTCGACACTCTCCGAGTTGTTCCGTGCCAACATCCACACGATCAGCGTGGACACCGAACCGGAGCACGGCAGCGTCTACATGGTGGTCCGCACCGACAACAAGACGTACGGCACCAAGGCCTGCGAGTTCCTCGGCAAGCAGCTCGGTGGCAAGGGCAAGGTGGCCGAGCTCCAGGGCGCACTGACCTCCATCAACGGATACGAACGCTCCGAGGGATTCGCCGCCTGCATGAAACGCAACTACCCCGGTATCCAGGTGATCGCGCTGCCCACCGACTGGAAGGGCGACATCGCCTCCGCCAAGCTCCAGTCCACCCTCGCCGCCAACCGGGACCTGAACGGCATCTACCTGCAGGCCGGCGGCGTCTTCCTCCAGCCCACCCTCGACCTCCTACGCCAGAAAGGCCTGCTCAAGCCCGCCGGCCAGCCCGGCCACATCACCATCGTCTCCAACGACGGCATCCCGCAGGAGTTCGACGCGATCCGCAAGGGCGACATCGACGCGACCGTCTCCCAGCCCGCCGACCTCTACGCCAAGTACGCCCTGTACTACGCCAAGGCCGCTGCCGAAGGCAGGAAATTCCAACCCGGGCCCACCGACCACCAGTCGACCATCATCACCCTGCCCAACGGCCTGGAGGACCAGCTCCCCGCTCCCCTGGTCACCAAGGAGAACGTCGACGACCCGTCGCTCTGGGCCAACCACGCCGCGGGCTGACCGAGGCGGGCCCCGGAACCAGGCCGGCATCCACCGCAACAACGGGACGACGGGACTCCGGTCTGTGCACCACCACTGATCGCTCCCCCACCCACCCCCGCTGAAGGGCCGCACCGTACGAAGTGCACCGGTGGTCAGGGCGATAGTCGCCCTGACCCCGGTCCGGGCACACCCCGGCCGCGGCGACCTCCCACAGCGTCGCGGCACTCGCCGAGACCTCGGTCGGCAGCAACGCCACCACCGGTGACAAGGCCTTCCTGACGGCGAACCAGCCGCTCGTACAACAGTCCGCCGCCCGGTCAACCAGCCGACTCCCCCCGTCCAGGTTCCCGCCGACCACCTCCTACAGCGGGACGGCCCCGTGGGAGAGACCGCCACGAAGCCGGCCGGCGGCCGACGGCAGCGTCCGGCTTCCGTCACCGTGCCAGCAGTGGCGCACCAGTCAGCTCGGGAGTCCCTCGGCGCCCTGGGCCGGGCAGGACGGCGGGTGCGGCGAGAAGTTGGGCAGCACCCGAGTGGCGTCGTAGCGGCGCTGCCAGACCGGAGTGGTCGACCCGCTGGTGGCCGGCACGATCGCGGACCAGTCGGCCGGGCAGTCGCGCCCGCTCTTCTGCTCGCGCCCTCGTGTCGCACGAACTGTTTGGTGGCGAAGTGGTGGTCGATGATGGAGATCCCGGCCCGGTCGTACGAGTGCAGCACCCCCGCCGTGAGCTCAAGCAACGCGCGGTCCCGCCACAGGGTGCGATCCCGGGCCGTGTCCAGGCCCATCCGCCGGGCGACCTCAGGCAGCTTGTCGTATCGGTTGGTGTCGGACAGGTTGCGGGCACCGATCTCGGTGCACGTGTACCAGGCGCTGAAGGGTGCCAACGGGTACCGCAGCCCGCCGAGTTCGAGGACCTGGTTGGAGATCGTGGGAAAGGCGTGCCAGCGCAGGCCGAGTTCTTCGAACCACCGGTACTCGGGATGGCTGATCCGCACCTCCGGGACCGCGTCCGCGGGCAGGTCGAACCACCGAGGTTCACGCCCGGGCCACTGGATGACCAGCGGCAGCACGTCGAACTCGCCGCCCTGACCACGCCACCCCAGGCGCTGGACCGCCTCGGTGAGCGCCGCCGTCTCGGGGTCGCCGATCACGGACCCGTCGTACTGCCGGTAGCCGGCGTAGCGAATCAACTGGCCGTTCCACAGCCGGGGTCCGGGCCGCTCGGGTGTGCTCGGCGCGAAGACGCTCAGCAGCAGGCGCACCTTGCCCCCGTTCCACGCCTGCCGCAAATGCTCGACGAGTGCCTCGAACACCGCTCCCTCGTCACCGCCATCGGCGCCGGTGCCGATCGCACGGCAGTCCCGGATCTCCAGTGCTTTCCAGTAGAACTTGCCTATGCACTGCGGATTGTTCCGCCACGCGATCCGGGAGCCGACCAACAACTCCTGCTGGGTCTGGGAGTAACTTCCCGTCGTCGCCAGCTCCTCCGTGATCTCCGCTACCCGCCGCTGCGCGCCGCCGACCGGAAGATGTCCCTCCACGGTGAGTTGACGTATCAACGCTACTGCCTCCGCGAGCGGAGCAGCAGGCGTGGACGGGGTTACGCACACCCGAGAGCTCATCATGCTGATCCCCTGTCAACAGCGAGGGAAAGGAGCCGATTCAACTTGCACGAAACACACGGACGCAGCCGGAGACTACGCCGGGGAAGCGAACGCGCGGACCCAGCCGAGGTCGTTTTGACGAAACCCTTGCGTGCACTCGGTGATGAAAAGCCCTGCGGGACCCGGGTCGCGCAGAGCGGGCCGGGGTGGGGGTCGGAGTGGCCCTCACGGGGCTCCCGCGAGGGCTGCCCGCGCTCAGGAGGTGAGGCGGCCGAAGGTGAGGGCGGCGGCGATGAGCAGGACGGCGGCGGGCGCCCCGGCGATCAGACTGAGCACCGTCCGCCGCCTGTCGAGCAGCCCGGCGCGCAGCAGTGCCGCGTAGGTCAGTGCGCCGTAGAGCACCACTGCGGGCAGGGCGGTGATCACCCCGAGCGGGTAGCCGCTGCCGCTGAGCCCGAGGTAGACGTGGTGGAGCCCGTGCAGGGTCCAGCCGCCCAGCAGGGCGGTGTAGGCGTCGAGCACCCAACCGCCGGGACCGGTACGCCCGGCGTGTCCGGCCCGCAGGGCGCGGTCGGCGAACAGGGTGAGGGCCCAGACCACGGCGAACTCCGCCAGGATCGCGGTGAGGGACTGCGCGACGGTGAAACGTGTGCCGCCTTGGTCCAGGCCGCCGTCGAGCACGATCGCGACGGCCTCCTCCCCGTCGTGCACCGCGAAGGAGAGCGGCAGCCCCCAGATCCACCACCGGGCGTCGACTCGTGCCCGTACCAGGTCCATCGTCATGTTCCCCTGCTCACAGATCGGTTGAAGATTGGGTCATCGGCGTTGACTCAAGCTAGCCCTCAACCCCACTTCGGTCAACAGCGTTGATCAAATCGGGTAGGATCCAGCCATGTCGACATCAGCCGAACCGGCCGGCACACCACTCGCCGCCTCCAGAGCAGAGCGCCGCAGGCGCGGAGAGCAGGCGGTGCTGTCCGCCGCCCGGGAACTCTTCCGCCGGGACGGCTACGACGCGACCACCGTGCGCGCCATCGCCACACGGGCGGGCGTCGACGCGTCACTGGTGATGCGCTGGTTCACGTCCAAGGAGTCGCTGTTCACCCGCGCGGTCATCGAGCAGTTCCAACTGCGCGGCGTCCAGTGGCAGGACGAGGGCGGCACGGGCGGCGACACGGGCGAGGGACTCGGGGAGCGGATGCTGCTCGACTTCCTTCACGCCCTGGAGGACACCGGCGGCAGCGCGCTCCACGTCGTCCGCGCGATGCTCACCCACGAACAGGCGTGGTCCACGCTGCGGGCCGCCTTCCTCGCCGACCCGGACCGCGACCCCATGGTGGTCGCGATCCCGGGCGAGGAAGCCCAGTTGAAGGCGGCCCTGCTCGGCTCGATCGTCCTCGGCATCGGCATCGGCCGCCACGTCCTTCGCTTCCCGCCCCTGGAGGAAGCCTCCCCCGAACACATCGCGACCGTCATCGCCCCCGCCCTCCACGAACTCCTCGCCCCGCCACGGCGGCCGGAGGGCGACACGGAAGGCTGAGCATCACCTGCCACGGACCAGCCGATTCGAGTGACGCCCGCGTCGGCGCCGCGGCGGTGGAGGCCGGCGACTCACGCGCCGCTGATCCAGCGCTCCCCGATGGCTGGGAGACAACTGGCCGGCGTGGCCGTCGAGTAGCGGTCTGAGAGGGCACCGTTCGGGCCACCGACGCACGTCACGTCGTCACCGAGTGCTCTGACCGGTTACGGCGGCCGGGTTGTGTCGTACCCGCGTTCTATGGTGTCGGAGTGTCTCGTTGTCGTGATCGGACCGGCGTTCGGGTGGTGCATCGCACCGCCCGGATCGGTCCGTGTCCGACCCGAGCGCAGGTCCAGCGAGGTCCGGGGCGCAGCGAGCGCTCCGCAGCAGGCAACTCAGGGAGGTAGGCACATGAGAGCACTCCTCACGTCGTCCGGGATCAAGAACAGCAGCATCCACGACGCGCTGGTCGACCTGCTGGGCAAATCGATCGCCGAGTCCAACGCCCTGTTCGTCCCCACCGCCATCTACCCCTTCCCTGGCGGGCCCGGCATGGCGTGGCGGGCGATCTCTGGTGAGGGTCCATCGCCGTTGTGTGGATTGGGTTGGAAATCGTTGGGGATCCTGGAGCTGACGGCGCTGTCGAGCATCGAAGAGGCTGCTTGGGTGCCAACGGTCCAGGCCGCCGACGCACTGCTGGTATGGGGCGGCGACCCCCTGTTCCTCGCCAACTGGATGCGGCGCTCCGGTTTGACCGGCCTACTGCCGACGCTGCGCTCCGAGGCGGTCTACGTGGGGGTGAGCGCCGGGAGCATGGCTGTTGCCTCCACCTTTGTCGAGACCTACCGCGAACCGCCCCGCGGGAACGATGGACCGTTGAGGTCGGAAGACATCGTCTTCGCCACGCCTCAGGGCGACGTCGACAGAATCCTGGTCACGGGACAGGGAGCAGGACTCGTCGACTTCGCGGTGATCCCGCACCTGGAGCACCCGGACCACCCCGACGCCTCCTTGGCCAACGCGGAGAGGTGGGCGGCACGGATTCCCGCGCCGACGTATGCGATCGACGACGAGACCGCCATCAAGGTGGTCGACGGCACCGCCCAGGTCGTCTCCGAGGGGCAGTGGAAACTGTTCCAGCCCTGACGGCACCGGGTAGTTCCTGAAGGGAACGTCGGTCGGGTCGTTTCCCGGCCGGGGACGGGCCCAGCCGGCCTGGTCACTGGCCGCCGCGCTGGTGAACGGGCTGCGACGGACCGAGTGCGGGAACCCCATCGGGGTGAGGTCCAGGTCTGCCGCCCTGGCTGTCCTGACCCGCGTGCTTCTTGCTGCATGCCGACGCCAGCTGACTCTTGGACACGGGGCCGAGGTGGTGCGCGGTCGGCTGGTGTGCCACTGGGCGGGTTGAGAGGCGAAGTGGTGAGAGCACAACCGGGAGTCAGCGACCGGGTCCGTCGTGGTCCTGCGGGGTGTCGGGTGGTGGTGTGCGGGTGTCGCGGGGTTCGGGGTGGGGCTTGTCCTCGGGCGGGTGGCCGGCTTCGATGGCTCGTCCGCGTTCCAGTTCGACGTTGAACTCCAGGCCCAGCAGGATCGCGACGTTGGAGACCCAGAGCCAGAGGAGGAAGAGGATCACGGCGCCGATGCTGCCGTAGGTGCTGTTGAGGCTGTTGAAGTTGGCGACGTAGAGGGCGAACGCGCCGGACGCGGTGACCCAGAGCGCGACGGCGACCAGGCTTCCGGGGAGGATCCAGCGCAGCTTGGGCGCTTCGGCGCTGGGAGCGGCCCAGTAGAGCAGGGTGACCATCGCGATGACGATGATGACGAGGACGGGCCATTTGGCGATGTCCCACACCTGTACGGCGTTCTCGCTGACTCCGAGGATCTTCCCCGTCCGGGTGGCCAGTGCGCCGGTGAAGACGACACCGGTGGCGGTCAGGGCGAGGAGCGCGATGATGACGACGGTCAGGGCGAGGCGCGTGGGCAGGGTCTTCCAGAGTGGCCGGCCCTCAGCGGTGTCGTGGACCCGGTTGGCGGCGCGCATGAACGCCGCGACGTAGCCGGAGGCGGACCACAGGGCCAGGACGATCCCGATGGCCAGTGCGAAACCCGCCCTGCCCTGGTCGGTCTGGAGTTGCTGCACCACGGTGGTGAGGAGCTGGCGGACGGATCCGGGGCCGAGGTCGCGGAGGCGGTCGAGCAGCGGCTTGGTGGCGGAGCTGCCGGCCAGTCCCAGGATCGACACCAGCGCGAGCAGGGCGGGGAAGATCGCCAGCAGCCCGTAGTAGGTGAGCGCGGCCGCCGCGTCGCTGAGGCTGTCGGCCTTGAACTGCTTGGTGGTGCGTTTCAGGACGCCCCACCACGACTTCTTGGACAGGTCGGTCGGGCTCTCGGTGGGCCCGGCTCCGTTGGTGGCGGGCCCGGCCCCGTCGGCCGTGCTGGTGTGCCGGTGTTCGTTCTCGTGTCGTGACATGGGTGCCAACCCGGCGTGTCGGGTGTCTGTTTCGGGGTCTCAGTCCTTGACCACCTGGTAGATGCCGTAGATGACTCCGGGCACATGGCCGCAGAGCTGGAGGAGGAAGGCCCAGAGCACCTTCATGCTCGGCCCGTCCTTGATCAGTACCGCCAGGAACGGCAGGACCAGGCACAACAGCACCAGAAGGACCTTGCCCATGATCACCCCTCGTTCCGAAGGTGCGGTGGCCGACGGCACGGTGACCCGCCTCCTCATCGTCTCACCGTCGGCCGCCCGGCGGGCAGTCGGCCGGACCGCATCGGAGGCATCGTCTCCGTCCGCGCTGCATGTCCGCCCGCGTGTCACCGTCGAGAGCGCCGGTTCCGTGCCGGGCATACGGCCAGGTACACGGCGGCGGCGATGAGCAGGAGGACGGCGATGGCGGTCAGGTGGAGCAGTCCATGGACGACGATGCCGATGATGCGAGCACGATCGCCACGATGACGACCAGCAGGAAGAGAACCATCACGAACCTCCGTCTCGCCCCGTTCCACACAGCGTGCCCGGCATGCTCTCGATCATGACTTCGCCTCGGTTTCTCGGGCGGGCACGGACCGTTCCGTGCCCGCCCGTGCCGCGTTACTTCCGCAGGACGACAGGTCCTCCGTTGGCCTGCACCTCGCCGTCCGGCAGCTGTTCGACCAGCAGCCCGCGGGCCGGCTGCTGGACGAGCAGTGGCGTGGTGGCCGCCGGAGGCTTTTCCAGCGACACCGGGACGGGCGGTCCGGCGGCAGCCGCGGCTTTCTCGCGGGCCAGGAAGGAGCCGAGTTCGCCGATGGTGCTCATCAGCGGGGCGGGGAAGACGACGGTGGTGTTCTTGTCCACACCGATCTCCACCAGGCTCTGCAGATTCCTCAGTTGCAGGGCCAGCGGGTGGGCCATCATGGTGTCCGAGGCCTCGCCCAGTGCCGCCGCGGCCAGCGACTCGCCCTGCGCATTGATGATCTTGGCTCTCTTCTCCCGCTCCGCCTCGGCCTGGCGGGCCATCGCCCGCTTCATGCTCTCGGGCAGCTGGATGTCCTTCAGCTCCACCAGCGTCACCTGGACGCCCCACTCGACTGTGGTCACGTCCAGGATCTCGCGGATGTCGAGGTTGATGGTGTCGGTCTCGGACAGCGTCTCGTCCAGCGTGTGCTGCCCGACCACCTTGCGCAGCGTGGTCTGGGCGATCTGGTCGATGGCGGAGTAGACGTTCTCGATCGCGACGACCGACTTGACCGCGTCGACCACCCGGAAGTAGGCGACCGCCGAGACGTCGACGCTGACGTTGTCGCGGGTGATGATGCCCTGGGACTGGATGGGCATTGTCACGATCCGCAGCGACACCCGGTGCAGGACGTCGACGATCGGGACGATCAGGGTGAAGCCGGGTTTCTTCGGGCCGCGCACCCGGCCCAGCCGGAACAGCACGCCCTGCTCGTACTGCTTGACGATCCTCACGGAGAGCAGGAGGCCCACCAGGACCAGCAGGACGACGATGACGACGGCGACGATCAGGATCTTCATGGCGTGCCTCTGTTCAGTTGTCGGGAGAGTGCGTCCGGCCCCGGCGACAGGGACCACTCGGCCCGGGACGCGGGGCCGCCTGTTCGGCCGGGATCGGCCCGCCGGCCGCTGCGAGGCGGCACGCAGCACGTGGGAGGCTCCGTCTCGGCAGGGTATCTGCGTGGCCCCCGGCGAGGAGGGCGACCGGCCGACGCAGCGGACCGCCCCGCCGGAGCGGGCCGGGCCTCGGTCGCCGACGCCGCTGCGGGGGGCTCTTCGCCGGCCCTGCCGAGGGGGGAGGGCGGGCGCGCCACAGGGGCCGGGCCGTCGGCGCGGGTGGGCGACTGCATGGGCATGGTGAGCCTCGCATGATGAGGTCACCGGATGGGCCCGGTTGTGAGCTGGTCGCTCCCGAGGCCGACGCGAGGTGGGCCTTCGTCTCCGGACTGGCTGCTGACTCAACCACCTCCGACGGTACTCTCCGATCTCCGGCCACGCGGCGCGCACGGAGCACGCCGCTCGTTCGAGTACGGCCGGGCGGACAATGGGCGGCAGGGGGCGCGGTTCGGTCTGTCCGACCCTCAGTGCGGTCGGTCGGTTGTCGGTGAGGCTGAGGAGATCCACCATGGCGGAGTCGGCCCCGGGAGCGTCGGAGTCCAGCGACACCCCGGTGTCGGGTGCCGCTCCTGGCCGGAGCCCGGCCGACGACGCGGACCTGCGGGAGAGCCTGGCCGGCCTGTCGAGGTTGGCCAGCGGGCGCTTGGACCTGCCGGCCCTGCTGGTCCACGTCGCCGACTTCGCGGCGCACGCGATCCCCGGCGCGGACGGAGTGGGCCTGACCCTCGTGGAGGACGGCCGGGCCGACACGATCGTGTCCAGCGCGGCCTTCGTTCGAACCGTCGATGCGATCCAGTACCGGATCGGTGAGGGGCCGTGCATCACCGCTGCGGCCGAACGACGCACCGTCCGCTCGGCCTCGCTGGGCAAGGACCCGTCGTGGCCGCGCTTCGGACCGCGGGTCGGCCGGCTGGGCGTGCACAGCGTGCTCTCGCTGCCGCTGCTGACCGACGACCGGGTCCTGGGCGCGATGAACGTCTACGCCCACGCCGAGGACGTCTTCGACGCCTGGGCCGTGGAACTCGGCGAGCTGTTCGCCGTGCCGGCCGCGATCTCCGTACAGAACGCCCAGGCCCTCGCCCGGACAACACGATTGGCCGCACAGCTGCAGTCCGCGCTGACCCACCGCTCGGCGATCGACCAGGCCCTGGGCGTCCTGATGAGCCGCAGCGGCTGCACCCCCGCCGAGGCCTTCGACAAGCTCCGCGCGATGAGCCAGGCACAGAACCGGAAGGCGTCCGCAGTGGCCCAACAGCTGCTCGACGAGGCGGTGGCCCGCGCCCGGGCACGCCGCAGTCCCGGCTGAGGACATCGAGAGGCACCGTGGAGGCGTCGAAGGGTGGTGACCCGAGTCAGCCGTCCTCTGCCGGGCGGGGAACGCTGCTGGTGGTGCCGACCCAGGTCCAGTCCCGGATTTCCGGCAGGTCCGTTCCGTGCCGGTCGATGTACAGCTTGTGCTCGACCAGCCTGTCGCGCATCCGCTGCTTCACGTAGTCGCCCCGTGCACCGAGTCGGGGCAGCCGGTCGATGACGTCCTGGACGAGGTGGAAGCGGTCCAGGCGGTTCTGCACCCGCATGTCGAAGGCGGTGGTGATGGTGCCCTCCTCGTTGTATCCGCGCACGTGCAGGTTTCGGTTGGTGCGGCGGTAGGTGAGCCGGTGGATCAGCGAGGGGTAGCCGTGGAAGGCGAAGACGATGTGCCTGTCCCTGGTGAAGAGCGAGTCGTAGTCCCGGTCACTGAGCCCGTGCGGGTGCACCGTGTCGGGCTCCAGCTTCATCAGGTCGACGACGTTGACCACCCGCACCCTCACCTCGGGCAGGTGCTCGCGCAGGATGGACACCGCGGCCAGGACCTCCAGGGTGGGGGTGTCGCCGCAGCAGGCCAGCACGACGTCCGGCTCCCCGCCCTCGTCGTTGCTCGCCCACGGCCAGATGCCCACACCCTGGGTGCAGTGCACGACGGCGTCCTCCATGGACAGCCACTGCGGCATCGCGCGCTTGCCCGCCACCACGACGTTCACGTAGTGCCGGCTGCGCAGGCAGTGGTCCATCACGGACAGCAGGCAGTTGGCGTCCGGCGGGAGGTAGATCCGCACCACGTCGGCCTTCTTGTTGGCGACGTGGTCCAGGAAGCCGGGGTCCTGGTGGGTGAAGCCGTTGTGGTCCTGCTGCCATACGTGGGACGCGAGGAGGTAGTTGAGGGAGGCGATGTCGCGGCGCCAGGGCAGCTGCTTGGTGACCTTCAACCACTTGGCGTGCTGGTTGAACATCGAGTCGACGATGTGGATGAACGCCTCGTAGCAGTTGAACAGCCCGTGCCGTCCGGTGAGCAGGTAGCCCTCCAGCCAGCCCTCGCACTGGTGCTCGCTGAGCATCGAGTCCAGCACCCGGCCCGAAGGGGCGAGGAACTCGTCGCCCTCCATGGTGCGGGCGTCCCACTGGCGGTCGGTCTCCTCGAAGACCGCGCCCAGCATGTTGGAGAGCGTCTCGTCGGGGCCGAAGATCCGGAAGTTGCGGCGCTCCCCGTTGACGGCGACCACGTCTCTCAGGAACCGTCCCAGAACGAGGGTGTCCTTGCCGCTGACCTCTCCGGGCGCGCGGACGTCCACGGCGTGGACTCGGAAGTCCGGCATCCGCAGGTCCCGCAGCAGCATCCCGCCGTTGGCATGCGGGTTCGCGCCCATCCGCCGCTCGCCCACCGGAGCGAGGCCGGCCAGCTCCGGCAGGAAGCGGCCGTTGTCGTCGAACAGCTCCTGCGCCCGGTAGCTCCGCATCCAGTGCTCCAGCTGCCCGACGTGCTCGGGGTGGTCGGCGTCCACCAGCAGCGGTACCTGGTGCGAGCGGAACGTGCCCTCGACCTGCAGGCCGTCGACGGTCTTCGGCCCGGTCCAGCCCTTGGGCGAGCGCAGGACGATCACCGGCCAGCGCGGGCGGCCGGCGTCCGTGCAGGCGCGCGCGGTGTCCTGGATCTCCCGGATCTCCTCGACGGCCGTATCCATGGTCCGGGCCATGAGCTGGTGCATCGCCTCGGGTTCGTCGCCCGCCACGATGTGGGGCTCCCAGCCGCAGCCGCGCAGGAACTGCGTCAGCTCCTCCTCCTCGATGCGCGCCAGCACGGTGGGGTTGCTGATCTTGTAGCCGTTGAGGTGCAGGATCGGCAGCACCGCCCCGTCACCGACCGGGTCGAGGAACCTGGTGGACTGCCACGCTGTCGCCAGCGGCCCGGTCTCGGCCTCGCCGTCACCGATGACGCAGGCCGCGATCAGGCCGGGGTTGTCGAACACGGCGCCGAAGGAGTGGCTGAGCGAGTAGCCGAGTTCGCCGCCCTCGTGGATGGACCCGGGCGTGGTCGGCGCGACGTGGCTGGAGATCCCGCCGGGGAAGGAGAACTGGGTGAACAGCTTCCTCATCCCCGGCTCGTCCTGGCTGACGTCCGGATAGACCTCGCTGTACGTGCCCTCCAGGTAGGTGTGGCTCACCAGTGCCGGCCCGCCGTGGCCGGGCCCCGCGACGTAGACCATGTCCAGGTCGTACTTCTTGATGACCCGGTTCAGGTGCGTGTAGATGAAGTTCTGCCCCGGCGTGGTGCCCCAGTGGCCGACGACCAGCGGCTTCACATGCGACAGTTCCAGCGGTGTCTTCAGCAGCGGGTTGTCGTAGAGGTAGATCTGACCCACCGACAGGTAGTTGGCGGCCCGCCAGTAGGCGTCCATCCGGTGGAGCAGCTCCGGTGACAGCGCTGGTCCGGTCATGGCTCGGGGCTCCCGTCGGTCGGACGCGGCCGTGTCCCGCCGGTGCTGAGGTCGTGCGTACGGCTGGGGCCGGTGTTCGGCCGACCATCCGGCGACGAGCCACCCTCGCCCGGCTGCTGCCGGCGCGGACGGCTGCCCGGCTCGTGTGCGTGGGCGGTGGTGATGGTGGTGCCGGCGGCACCGGCGAGGATCGCGCTCGCATCGGGCAGCTGCCCGATGGCCGCCGGGTGGCCCGTGGCCGCCACGAAGTGCCGACAGGCCGCGATCTTGGGGCCCATCGACCCGGCGGGAAACTCCATGCCCGCCAGGTCGTCCAGGTCGAGGTGGCGCAGCGCGGTGGCCTGCGGGGTGCCGAAGTGTGCCATCACGGCGGGTACGTCGGTGAGGACGAGGAGCCGGTCGGCGTGGAGGGTGGTGGCGAGCAGGGCCGCGGTGGAGTCCTTGTCGACGACGGCTTCCACGCCGTGGAGCCGGCCGGAGCCGTCATCGGCGACCGGGGCTCCGCCGCCTCCGCCGCAGATGACGACCGAACCGGTATCCAGCAGGTGGGTGATCGAGTCCTGCTCGATGATCCGCTGCGGCTCGGGCGAGGGCACGACCCTGCGCCACCGGTCACCGTCCGCGGCGATGGTCCAGCCGTGCAGGTCGGCCAACTGTCGGGCGCGCCGGTGGTCGTAGACGGGGCCGACGAACTTCGTCGGCTCGGCGAACGCCGGGTCGCCCGGGTCGACGAGCGTCTGGGTGACGAGGCTGAGGACAGGCTTGGCCAGGCCGTCGTTGCCCAGGCACTGCGTGAGCCAGTAACCGATCATGCCCTGGGTCTGGGCGACGAGCGCATCCAACGGGTAGGGACGGGACAGCGCCGGGTCGCTCTCGCTTTCGAGGGAGAGCATGCCGATCTGCGGGCCGTTGCCGTGGCAGATCACCAGCTCGTGCCGGGCGGCCAGCGGACCGAGAGCCCGCGCGGCGGTGCGCACGTGCCCCAACTGGACGCGGGCATCAGGCCTCTCACCACGGCGAAGCAGCGCATTGCCACCGAGCGCGGCCACGATACGCATGTCAGGGCACCGTCACATACGCGCCCACGGCCTCGGGCGCACACCGGGCGTCCGTCACGGCGCCGCACCGCCGGCCCAGCGCGGGAGCGGTGTCGGTGACCAACTGTCGGGCTTGGCTACTCACGAGGCTCCTCCGCACGGCGTCCAGATTCCCGATGCCGTTGATGTCCGGTGCCGATCCCGGATGAGTGGGGCTGCCCGGTGGATCTGATCACGGCGCAGCCCGGGCGGCGAGCCGGCCGAGTCAACGCGAACGCGCCGACGGCCGCCTCCTGAGAAGTGACCGGCCAGCCGACTGGTCCGATGTACCCGGCTGTCCGACGTGACCACGGTGTCCGCCACTCACCGGGCCCTGCCCGGCTGCGAGCGGGGCCACTGCGAGTCGGCGTGATGGCGGAGGGCCCGGGGGGCGACGACCGACCCGCTGCTTCGACGCTACCCGCGGCTTGTGGGTGCTGTCCACGCCAGCGGTTGCGCCCACGCCCCCGGTGCGAAGGACGCCGCCGACAGGAACAGGGCCTTCGCCCGGGCCGGGAGCGCCGGATGCGGGAACGTTTCAGACACCGGTAACGCCGAGGGCCACCCCCACCCCGTAGGTGACGGCCATCGCCAGCCCTCCGCCGAGAACGTTGCGCAGGATGGCCCGCCCGGGGGGCGCCCCTCCGAGGCGGGCGCTGACAGCCCCGGTGGCCCAGAGGGCCGCGAGGACGGCAGCAGCCGTGACCGGGACCCGGGACGACACCGGCAGCAGCAGGATGACCAGCAGAGGCAGCAGCGAGCCGGCGGTGAAGGACACGAAGCTCGCTCCTGCCGCCTGCCAGGCGCTCGTCAAGGCGTCCGGATCGAGCTTCAGCTCCGCGTCCGCGTGCGCGGCCAGCGGGTCTCTCTCGGTCAGCTGCTCGGCCACATCCCGCGCCAGTGCCGGAGGCAGCCCCTTGGCTTCGTAGAGACCGGTCAACTCGTCCAGTTCCGCCTCCGGCGCCTCCGCCAGTTCACCCTGCTCCACCAGCAGCGCGGCCCGTTCGGAGTCCCGCTGGCTGCTGACCGAAACGTACTCGCCCACCGCCATCGACATCGATCCCGCCAGCAGCCCGGCCAGCCCGGCCGTCAGCAGCGCGATGTGGGAGGTGGTCGCACCGGCCACACCGATCACGAGGCCCGCCGTGGAGACGACCCCGTCGTTGGCTCCGAGCACCCCGGCCCGCAGCCAGTTCAGACGGCGTCCCAGGGCACGACCGTGCGGCTCGTCCTGCTTGCCGGCCTGTCCTGCCACCGTCGGTACCTCCTCCCGCGCCGGCGGCACCGGCCGACCCGGGCGCGGCCTCGACGCGAGCCGGCACCGCGCCGTCGGCGGAACGGTCCCACCGGGCTCCGGGATCGCCCGCCCCGTGTGCGGAGAACCCTCGCGAACCCCGTCTGCTCCACTCTGGTCCCGCAGCGACGCGTCGGCCACCAGAGGCCGCGCCGAGGAGGCGTCCCGGTGAGCGCCGAGCCAGGCACCGGAGGGAAGAAGCGATCGACCCATGCGACCCTGGAGAAACGTAGCGCGCCCGGGTCTGTTCGGACTCCGTGCCCTCGCCGGGCGTGGCACGTGCCCAGAGGCGGCGATCCGTATGACACAGCACCACTCCCCCGCATCCTGTCGGCGTGCCGTCGCATGCCGAGAACGGTGACGGGCGGGACCGGGGACCACCCGCGATGAGCGCCGCGGCTCCCGTGCGGTCGGCCGGGCCCGCGGACGGGGTGGCAGCCTCGGCGGCACTGCTTGGGGAACAGGTTCTGCGCGGGCTCGACGTCAATGCCGAGGCGGGGTTGAGCTCCGGTGAAGCGGCCAGGCGCCGGGCCCGGTTCGGGCCCAATGCGGTCTCCTCGCACCGGGCCCGGTTCTTCCCCGTGCTGTGGCACCAGTTGCGCTCGCCACTGCTCGGGTTGCTGTTGGGCGCCGCCGTGGCATCGTTCCTGGTCGGCGAGCGCAGTGACGCCGTGATCATCGGGGTGATCGTGGCGGTGTCCGTGGGGCTGGGCTTCGTCAACGAGTACCGGGCCGAGAAGGCCGCCGAGGCGCTGCACTCGCAGATCCGCCACACGACG
Source organism: Kitasatospora sp. NPDC043949 (assembly GCF_056435365.1). Classification (NCBI taxonomy): domain Bacteria; kingdom Bacillati; phylum Actinomycetota; class Actinomycetes; order Kitasatosporales; family Streptomycetaceae; genus Kitasatospora; species Kitasatospora sp. NPDC043949. The sequence goes on from NZ_JBWKEQ010000038.1 coordinate 77,570, forward strand.
GTGGCGGTGCGCGACGGACGGGCGGTGTCGGTGGATGTCACCGCGCTGGTTCCCGGCGATCTGGTCGAGCTGCACCTGGGCGACATCGTCCCGGCCGACCTGCGGCTGCTGGAGGTCACGGGACTGGAGTGCGACGAGTCGCTCCTGACCGGCGAGTCGCTGCCCGTGGACAAGGGCACCGCCGCCGTCCCGGCCGGGACACCGCTGGCCGAGCTGTCCGGCTGCGCCCTGATGGGCACGGTGGTGCGCACCGGCGGCGCCCGGGGGGTCGTGGTGTCCACCGGGGCCCGCACCGAGTTCGGCAAGATCGCCGCCGGGCTCGGCACCCACCAGCTCGACACCGAGTTCCAGGTCGGCCTGCGCCGCTTCTCCCTGCTGCTGGTCTACGTCGCGGGCGCGCTGACCACCTCGATCTTCGTGATCAACGTGGCGCTGCACAAACCGATCATCGATGCCCTGCTGTTCTCGCTGGCCATCGCGGTCGGCATCACCCCGCAGCTGCTGCCCGCCGTCGTCTCCACCAGCCTGGCCGCGGGCTCGCGGCGGATGAGCCGCCGCAAGGTCCTGGTCAAACGGCTTGTCTGCATCGAGGACCTCGGCGACGTCGACGTCCTGTTCACCGACAAGACCGGCACCCTCACCCTCGGCCGGATCGACTACATGCGCGCCGTGCCCGTCGGCGCCGACGGTCCCGACACGGTGCTGCGATGGGGGCTGCTGTGCACCGAGAACGCGGCGCGGGACGAGCAGGACGTGGGCGGGAACCCGCTCGACCAGGCCCTGTGGCGCTCGCCCGCCGCCGCGGGCGAGCGGGCCGCGCTGGCGGGCTACACCTCGCTCGCGGTGCTCCCCTTCGACCACGAGCGCCGCATGGTCTCCGTCCTCGTGCGGGACACGGCCGGCGTATCGACCCTGGTCACCAAGGGTGCTCCGGAAAGCATCCTGGAACGCTGCGCCGACGTGCCCGCCGCAGCCCGTGACGCGCTGGCGGCGGAGTTCGCCGCCGGCAACCGGGTGATCGCGGTCGCCACCCGGCCCGGCGTCGCCGGATCGGGGCAGATCCGGCCGGCGGACGAGAACGGTCTTCAGCTGGCCGGGCTGCTCGTCTTCCTCGACCCGCCCAAACCGGACGCGGCCGCCGCACTCAGCAGGCTGGCCGCGCTAGGCATCTCCGTGAAGGTCGTCACCGGCGACAACGCCGCAGTCGCCGCCAAGGTCTGCCACGACCTCGGACTGGGTGGGGGCGAGGCCATGACCGGCGCCGAGGTGGACGCCCTGGACGACACCCGGCTGGCCGAGGCGATCACGAGCACCACCGTCTTCGCCCGGGTCAGCCCCGAAGCCAAGGCCCGCATCGTGCACGCCCAGCGGCGCAGCGGCGGTGGGGTCTCGTTCCTCGGCGACGGCGTCAACGACGCCCTGGCCCTGCACGCGGCCGACGTGGGCATCTCCGTCGAATCGGCCACCGACGTCGCCAAGGACGCCGCGGACGTGATCCTGCTGGAGAAGGACCTGGACGTGTTGGCCGACGGCGTGGCCGAAGGCCGGCGGATCTTCGCCAACACCATCAAGTACGTGCTGATGGGCACCTCCAGCAACTTCGGCAACATGTTCAGTGCGGCCAGCGCCTCGCTGTTCCTGTCGTTTCTGCCGATGCTGCCCTCGCAGATCCTGCTGAACAACCTGCTCTACGACACCAGCCAACTGGCCATCCCCACCGACAACGTGGACGAGGAACAGCTGCACAAGCCCTCGCACTGGGACATCGCCTTCATCCGGCGCTTCATGATCTGCTTCGGCCCGCTCAGCTCGGTCTTCGACTTCATCACCTTCGGCGTCATGCTCTGGGTCTTCCATTCCGGCCCGGCGCAGTTCCGCTCGGGCTGGTTCGTGGAGTCGCTGGCCACCCAGACCCTGGTGATCTTCGCGATCCGCACCCGGCGCATCCCGTTCTTCCGCAGTCACCCCAGCCTGCCACTGACGCTGTCGGCCCTCGGCGTCGTCACCGTCGGCACCCTGCTGCCCGCCACGCCACTGGCCGACACCCTCGGCTTCCAGCCGCTACCAGGGGCGTTCTTCGCCACCCTGGTCGGCATGATCATCGCCTACCTCGTCCTGATCGAGGTCGGCAAACGCCTCTTCTACGGCGCAGCCGCCAGCACCGTCCCGGCCCCGCCGCGCTACGGCGCCCTGCGCCACCTGCGGCGGCGCGCCGCGTACTTCAGCACCGCGGCCCGCCAGCGCGCGGCCGCGTCCGGCACGCCACGACCCGCTTCCCCGCGCAACGTCGCGCAGCGCTTCGCGCCGTCCTCGCCGCCGGCGGGCAGTCGGCCGCCGGGACGGCCGCAGTAGGACTGCCGGCCCTCGGAGTCGAGGATCGACGAGCACGCGTGGAGCCGCTCGATGACGACCTTCTTCGTCACAGGCGAGTTGCCACCCGGCCGGGTCCGCGGAACGCTCCAGCACCCTGCCCGACCAGCAGGGTCGCTCACCTGGCGAGCCGCGAATCGATGCCCTCGGGCGCGCATGGGGGCAGCCGCCGCTCCCCGGTGAGGGGAGGGCCCGTCTCCGCCCCTCACCCGCCGCACCCGCCGCACCCGCCGCACCCGCCCCTGCGGCTGCCTCGCCCCACTCCCACTCCCACGCCCCAGCTCTTATGACAACAGCATTGACGTGTAAGGGCGCCACCGGTTTCATGTCTCGCACCCCTCCCCCACACGAGCAAGGCGGTGATCCGTTGACACCGACGGTGAAGGCCACGGGCAACGCTCCGAGACCGGACGCGAGCAGCCCCCACGTCACCATGCACAAGTCCATCGGCCTGCTGGACGGGGCGACGATCGCCGCCTCCAGTACGGCGGCCACCAGCAGCATCGGCATCGGCCTGGGCCTGATGGCCGGAGTCGTCGGCCTGCACCTGCCCGCGATCATGCTGCTGGCCTTCCTGCCCGTGCTCGCCATCGCGGGCGGGTACGGGCGACTGAACGCCGTCGAGCCGGACGCCGGCAGCAGCTATCGCTGGGTGGGCCGAATACTCAACCCCTGGCTGGGCTTCCTCACCGGCTGGGTGAACACCGTCGGCACCGTGGTCTTCATGGCCTACACCACCACGGTCACCGGGTCCTCCATCATCCAGCTCCTCGACCTGGCCCACGTGCGCAGCGTCGCGGGCCTCCGCCTCGACGCCGACTCGACCGTCCAGTGCACCCTGCTCGGCCTGGTGGTCCTGGTCGGCGCGGCGCTGGTGGCGGTGCGCGGCCTGGACCTGGCCGCCCGGCTGCAGAAGGCGCTGCTGGTGTTCGAGTACGCGGTGCTGCTCGGCTTCTGCGGCTACGGGCTGTTCGCCGGCGACCAGCCGTTCTCGCTGCAGTGGTTCAACCCGTTCGACATCCCGTCCTTCGACGCGCTCGCCCAGGGCATGGTGCTGGCGGTGTTCTGCTACTGGGGCTTCGAGTCGGTGTTCAGCGTCGGCGAGGAGGTGCGCAGCCCCCGGGACGCCTCGCGGGGCGGCATGCTCGCCCTGGTGGTGATGCTGCTGCTCTTCCTGCTCGCCGGCACGGCCTTCCAACGGGTGCTGCCGATCGACGAGTTGGCCGACAACGGCGCGCACGGGCTCGCCTACTTCGGCACGACGCTCGCCCACCAGCCGCTGGCCGCCCTGCCGTTGATCGCGCTCATGTTCTCCGCGGTGGCCTCCCTGCAGTCGTCCGTGATCCCGACAGCGCGCGGAATGTACGCGATGGGGCGCGACGGCGTGCTCGGCCCGGTCTGGACCCGGCTGCACCCGAAGCACACGACGCCCGCCGTCGGCACGCTCCTGATCACCGGCATCGCGATGGCCCTCGCGCTGGCCTCGATCGCCATCCCCACCGTCAACGACCTGATCTCCGCCTCCGTCAACGCGATCGGCATCATCGTCGCGCTGTACTACGCGCTGACGGCCGTCGCGGCGGCCGTCCGGTTCCGGCACCTGCTGCGCAGCGACCCGCTGGAGGGACTGCGCGCGGTGGTCGGCCCGCTGCTGGGCGCGGCCGCGCTGCTCGCCGTCGGCGGCTATCTCGCCTGGTCGTTCTACGACTCCGCCGACCACTTCGAACTGGCCGCCGACAACGGGTGGTTCGAGCTGACCGTGACGGTGATGATGATCGTCACCGGACTGCCTGCGGCCGCCTGGGCCCGCTGGCGGCGGCGTTCGCCCTACTTCCTACCCGACACCGACTGACAGCCCGTGGAAGCCACGAGAGAACGGAGCACCCCCATGCCCGAGGCCGATCTGGTCTTCACCCGCGGCCCGGTCCACACCGGTGACGCCGCCCGCACCCGGGCGACCAGCCTGGCCGTGACCGGCGAGCGGATCACCGCCGTCGGCCACGACGAGGTCCGGGAGCTGATCGGGCCGGGGACGGAGGTCGTGGACCTCACCGGCAAGCTGCTGCTGCCCGGATTCCAGGACGCTCACGTCCACGCGGTCTTCGGCGGCACCGAGTTGGCGGTCTGCGACCTCACCGGCACGGTCGGCGTCGCCGACTACCTGGAGCGGATCCGCGCGTACGCCGACGCCAACCCCGGCCAGGCGTGGATCACCGGCAGCGGCTGGTCGATGGAGAGCTTCGAGGGCGGGCTGCCGACCCGGCAGCTGCTGGACTCCGTCGTCCCGGACCGCCCGGTGTACCTGACCAACCGCGACCACCACGGCGCCTGGGCCAACACCCGGGCCCTGGAGCTCGCCGGCCTCACCCGGGACACCCCCGATCCGGCGGACGGCCGGATCGAGCGCGAGCCGGACGGCACCCCGGGCGGCACGCTCCAGGAGGGCGCCACCGGCCTGGTCGCCCGGCTGATCCCGCCCTCCACCGCCGCCGACCGGCTGGACGGGCTGCTGCGCGCCCAGCGGCTGCTGCACTCGCTCGGCATCACCGGCTGGCAGGACGCGCTGCTCGGCGAGTTCAACGGCCAGCCGGATCCGTCCGACGCCTACCTGGCCGCCGCGCGCTCCGGCGCGCTGACCGCCCGGGTGACCGGCGCGCTCTGGTGGGACCGCGACCGAGGGGCCGAGCAGATCCCCGAACTGGTCGGGCGGCGTGCAGGGTTGAGCCACGGGCGGTTCCGGGCCGGCTCGGTGAAGATCATGCAGGACGGCATCGCCGAGAACTTCACCGCCGCTATGACCAGCCCGTACCTGGACGGCTGCGGCTGCGCCACCGCCAACTCCGGCCTCAGCTTCGTCGACCCGGCCGCGCTGCGCGGGTACGTCACCGAGCTGGACGCGCTCGGCTTCCAGGTGCACTTCCACGCCCTCGGCGACCGGGCCGTCCGCGAGGCGCTGGACGCGGTCGAGGCGGCCCGCGCCGCCAACGGGCGACGCGACACCCGCCACCACCTCGCCCACCTCCAGGTGGTTCACCCGGATGACCTCGACCGCTTCGCCCGGCTCGGCGCGATCGCCAACATCCAGCCGCTCTGGGCCGCGCACGAGCCTCAGATGGACGAGCTGACGATCCCGTTCCTCGGCCCGGAGCGCGCCGCCTGGCAGTACCCCTTCGGCGCCCTCCAGCGCGCGGGCGCCACCCTGGCGGCCGGCAGCGACTGGCCGGTGAGCAGCCCGGACCCGCTCGCCGGCATCCACGTGGCCGTCAACCGGAGCGAGCCGGGGGCCACCGACGGCCGGGTCTTCCTCCCCGAGCAGCGCCTCGACCTGGCCTCCGCCCTCGCCGCGTACACGGCCGGAACCGCCCACGTCAACGGCCATGACGACGCCGGCACCCTCACGACGGGCCACCTCGCCGACCTCGTCGTCCTGGACCGCGACCTCTTCACCGCCCCCGCCGAGGAGATCGCCGACGCCCGCGTCCTGCGCACCTACGTCGGCGGCCGGCTCGTCCACGCGGCGGACTGAGCCGCCCGGGGGTGAGTCGGTGCCCCGGCGGTCTCAGGGCACTGCCAGGATCCCCCGCACGAAGTGATGAAACGTACCCAGGAACGCGTAGGCCCGAGGGCTGCGTCGGCACCGTGACGGTCGCCGACGCGGCCAGGAGCGATCGGCCCGGTTCCGAGGGCCGCTTCGGATCCGGCAGCGCTCAGTCCGTCGCCCGCACTCAGCCCGTGGCCGGGAGGCGGGCCTCGGCGGCGTCGAGGAGGAGGTCGAGGGCGTAGGGATAGCCGCTGCGGCGCATGTCGCTGGTGAGGAGGCGGGCGGTGGCGGCGATGTGCGGGTACGTGGTGGCGTCGAGCCGGGCGTAGGAGGCCTGCCAGACCTCCAGGTCGGCGGCCTGGGCAGCGGCGGGCAGGGCGAGGGCGGCGGCGTCGAGCGCGGCGAAGCCGAGGCTCTGGTCGACGAAGGCGTGGTAGATCCGGACGGCCTCACGGTCGGGGAAGCCCGCCCCGCGCAGGACGCCGAGGATGGCCTCGACGGCGGCGATCTCGTAGGTTCGGCCGGTGGTGCGGTGGGCGGCGAGCAGCGCGGCCTGGGGGTGGGCCTGGTAGGCGGCGTGGATTCGCAGGCCGATGGCACGCAGGTCGGCGCGCCAGTCACCAGTGGCCTGCCAACCGTGCTGGGCGCGGCCGATGAGCTCGTCGGCGACGGCGAGCAGCAGGTCGTCGGTGCTGCGGAAGTAGCGGTAGACAGCGCTCGGATCGGCGCCGAGCGCGGTACCGAGCCGCCGTACGGTGAGCGCGTCGGCGCCGTGCTGCTCGATGAGCCGCAACGCGGTGTCGACGATCAGTTCCCTCGACAGGATGACGCCTTGCTTGGTGGGCCGCCGACGCTGCCGCCGGGGCTCGGGGACTACCCGTTCGCTCATGCCTGGCAGCGTAGGTCAACAGGCTTGACTTAGGCCAGGGAAGGCCCGCATTTCCGCCCGGTCCGGCGCGAGCACGCCGACTGCGTCCTGGCCGCCGCCCTCCGGTTGCCCCGGCACCCCCGACTGAGCTGCTCCGGCCTTCTTGGAGTCCCTGATGTCTGGGTTTGTTACGATCCAGGCGCAAGGAGAACCACGAGCAGTGCCAGCACCACGCAAGTACCCCGATGAACTCCGTGAACGCGCCGTGCGCGAGGTCCGCTCGACCGGCCGCCCCGTCGCCCATGTGGCTCGCGATCTCGGCATCCACAAGGAGGCCTTGCGGTCCTGGGTCCCGCCGGTGATGGCGGAGCGACGGGGGTCGCGGGCGGCCACGGGTACGTCATCGTCACCTGGTAGTCCCCGACGAGCTGAGTGTCCGAGTCCTCCCAGACTCTGATGCTCGGCTCTGTCACAACCGGACCACTGGCGGTCCGCTGTACCCGGAGCAAATGCGCGCTCCTGAGATCGGAGCCTCGGATGCCGAGTACTTCCTTGGACCAAGCCGTTGCTGATGTCCAGTGAGGCTGCGCGCTGGACTCGGTGAATCAGACCCCGACCACGGACCCGGCCCTTCGCATGCCACGGGCGAGGTAGGCGCTGTCGACGGGGGCGGGATCGGGCAGATCGCCCACTGTCGCCAGCAGGTTGGCTCGGCCGTAGGTCCGGCTCTGCGTCATGAAGGAGGAAACCTGGGCGAGTTGGGTGGCTGCCAGGACCTCCACCGGGATTGGCGCGTGCAGGGCTGGAACTGTCTCCACGGCCAGGCCCGGATAGGCGAGTTCGAACGCACGCAGGAAGACACTCATGGAAGTGTTCTGCGGGTGGGTGACGTGCACGGTGCGCAGGCCCGTCGGCCGGTGGGCCGCGACGCGCACCATGGCGTGTGCGGCGTAGTCGACTTGGAGCATGTTGAGGGAGTCCTCGGGGTTGCTCCGGATTCGGACACGCAGTGCGCCGTCGCCGCCCGGCCGTGCCTGGGCGTCGGCGCCCAGGCTCACGTCGATCAGGCGAGCGAGGATCCCCAGGGTCTGGTTCGGCAGCCCATCGGGGATCACCTGGTCCAGTACGAGAAGGCTCGGACGCATGATGGTGACCGAGCGGCCGGTGTGTGCGGCCCACCTGCGGACCAGGCGCTCACCGTTGAATTTGCTTTCCTCGTAGTAGGTCTGGAAGCCTGCCTCCTCGCTCAGGTCGTCCTCCAGGATGTGGCCACTGCTCCGCCGCCCGGCCACGTAGGCAGTGCTGGTGTGGAACAAGTGCGCCTGGGGGGCCTGGTCTGCCAGCTCCAGCAGGCCACGGGTCCCGAGGATGTTGGTCCTGAACAGCGGAGCCGGATCACCCACGAGGGCGAGCAGGCCCGCGCAGTGCCAGATCGAGGTGAGCCCGTCGGCTGCCGCAGCGATCTCGCGGCGGCCGAGCCCCAAACTGGGCTTGGTGAGGTCGCCCTCGACGTAGCGCAGGCGGCCCAGGGAGCCGGCGGGCGGTGGATCGGGTTCCGCCGCAAGAACCGCCGCCTCGACGCGTTGACGCAGTGTCAGGGTATCCGCGCGTCCCAGGATCGTGATCACTGCCCCGTTCCCCTCGTCGAGCAACCGCCGCAGGACGCGGCATCCCAGGAATCCGGTGGCACCGGTGAACAGGATGGACAAGGATGGCTCCCAGGGTTCAGAACCGCCGCTGTCGGGACGGGCTGAGCGTGTTGCGGCGACGCCACCCTACGGCCCAGTGGTCTCCGCGAGTACGATCCGCTGCCTCCGCTACCTCCGTTTCGGCCGAGACCAGACGGGGCCGCTGCCCGAACCCGCAGTCAGGTCATGGTCGTTCGCCCACATCCTGACCTTGCGAGATCGACATGGTCTTCACTCGAACGAGCTTGCTCCGGCAACGCGGGCGCGGTGCGCACTCCGATGTGGTCGCGCGTCACACCCACGCCCCATCCGTGACTTTGTGCTGTCGATCAAATACCGTGAGTGCTTCGCCCGCATGAGGGCGACCGACTGGAGAACTCGCCACCCCAGGCATGGATGAGAAGGGCTCACATGCATCGGGACCGGGAACGCGCAGACCGGCAGGCCGTCGCCATCGTCGGGGCGGCCTGCCGCCTGCCGGGGGGCATCAACGGCCTGGACGAACTGTGGAATGCGCTGGAACAGGGCCGGGACCTGATCGGGTCGGTGCCTGAGGACCGCTTCGAGACCAGCCGCTTCGTCGACCCCTCGATGCCGCGCGTCGGCAAGAGCTACACGGCGGTCGGCGGTTTCCTCGACGATGTCGCCGGCTTCGACGCCGCCTACTTCGGCGTCTCACCCAAGGAGGCGGCACAGGTCGATCCGCAGCACCGGCTGCTGATGGAACTGGCGGCCGAGGCCCTGGACGACGCCGCCGTGGCCCCCGAGACGCTGGCCGGATCGGACACCGCCGTCTACGTCGGCATCTCCGACATGTCGTACGGCACTTTGCAGTTGTTGTCGCCGCGCACGGTCAACGCCTACACGATGTCGGGCAGTGCCAGCTCCATCGCTGCCAACCGCCTCTCCTACACTTTCGATCTGCGTGGTCCGAGCATGGCGGTGGACACCGCTTGCTCGTCCTCGCTGGTCGCCCTCGACCAGGCATGCCGGAGTCTGTGGTCGGGCACCAGCCGGGTGGCGCTGTGCGGAGGGGTGAATGTGCTGCTCTCCCCTTTCCACTACGTCGGGTTCTCACAGGCGTCCATGCTGTCGGCCCGTGGCAGGTGCGCTTCGTTCTCGGCCCAGGCCGACGGTTTTGTGCGCGCTGAGGGCGGCGTGGTGGTGCTTCTCAAGCGGCTGGACGATGCGCTGGCCGACGGGGACCGCCTGCACGGCGTCATCCTTGGCAGTGCCACCAACTGCGACGGCAGGACGATGGGTCTGGCCCTGCCCAATCCCCAGGCCCAGGAGGAGTTGCTGCGTCGGATCTACGCCGAGGCGGGCGTCGACCCCGACGAGTTGGTGTACTTCGAGGCGCACGGCACCGGCACCCCGGTCGGGGACCCGCTGGAGGCCCGGGCCATCGGCCGCGCCCTGGGGATCCGGCGCATCACCGGCGACCTCGGCATCGGCTCGGTCAAGAGCAACCTGGGACACCTGGAGCCCGCATCCGGACTGGCGGGCCTGTGCAAGGCGCTGCTGGTGCTCAAACACCGGGCTGTGCCCGCCACGCTGCACTGCGAGCAGCCGCATCCCGACGTGGACTTCGCGGGGCTAGGCCCAATGCCGGTGACTTTAGGTTGCTCCTGGCTGGGTGATGGTGACTGTCGCCGGTTCTGGTTGCGGCCAGTTGCGGTGTTGGGAGCGTTTGAGGGG
>NZ_JBWKEQ010000039.1:0-16482 GCF_056435365.1 Kitasatospora sp. NPDC043949
CGCACAGACCCCCCTACCTCCCCCCCCCCCCCTCCCCCCCCCCCCCCCCCCCCCCCCCCCCCCCCCCCCCCCCCCCCCCCCCCCCCCCCCCCCCCCCCCCCCCCCGGGGCCGTCAGTGCGGTGCAGCGGTCAGGACCGTCAGAACTGGACGTCGGTGCAGGAGTAGAAGGCGTTGCCGGTGTCGGCGACGTCCCAGACCGCCACCACCACCTGGTGCCCGGTACGACCGCTGGGGAGGGTCGCGGTGTGGGTGGTGGTGGCGGCGGGCTGGCGGCCGTTGTAGGGGACGGTCAGGAAGGGGGTGAGGTCCAGGCTGGCCCGGGTGATCGGCTGGCCGGCGTCGTAACCGGGCTTGGTGAGGTAGTACCTGAAGTTCGTGGTGGAGTGCCGGGCCTCGATGTACCAGGTGAAGGTGAGCTGCTGGCCCGCCGTCACCCGGGTGGTCGGCCAGGTGCCGTTGCGCGGGTCGTCCAGCGGGGCCCAACGGGCGTCCCCGCCGGCGCAGATGGTGCCGTCGGCCGGGCCCCGGCCGGGGAAGCCCTTCGGGCCCTCGACGCTCTGCGGTTCCCACTGGATGTCGCCGCAGTCCCACGGCACCCCGCCCGCTCCGCAGAGCGCGGACCGGCTGGGCGGCAGGTTGATGTAGCCGTGCGACTGGGCGGGCAGGGCCAGCACGAGCGGGAGCGCGATCGCGGCCGCGGCCGCGCCGGCGAGATGACGTTTGCGCATGGTGCTCCTCCGTGGGGGTGGATGGAGTGTGCGCCCGACGTAGGGCGCGCGCGTGGGGGCGCGGCCGAAGATCGTGGCATGCCTGCGTCAGGTCGGTGCTGACACCGTAGAAGCCCCCGTCCGGGCCGTCAATGGTCTGAACCATTGCCGGGTCATTGCCGGGTCATTGCCGAGTCGTCGCCGGGCCCCGTGCCCCCGTGCCCCGCGGGTCAGGGAACCAGGACGATCTTGCCGCTGACGGTCCCGGACTCCGCCAGCCGCAGGGCCTCGGCCGCCCGGGCGAGCGGGAGCCGGGCGGCGATCCGGGCGGTGACGTCACCGCGGGCGACGGCGGCGAACACCTGGGCGAGGTCGGACCGGAGGCGGGCGCGGAAGCGGTCCCGGCCGAGGGCGCGGCCGGCCCAGATGTTGTAGAAGTGGGCGCGGCGGCCGTTGGGCAGGGTGTTCCAGAGCCAGGTGCGGGCGAGGATCTTCAGCACGGGCCACTGCTTGGAGCCGGTGTCGTCGCGGGTGGAGGCGCTGCCGTAGGCGACGAGCGTGCCGCCGGGGGCGAGCAGGCGCCAGGAGTCGATCACGCTGCGCCCGCCGACGTGGTCGAACACGGCGTCCACCCCGCCGGGCGCCAGCTCCCGGACCCGGGCCGCCACGTCCTCCGTGCGGTAGTCGACCGGGGTCGCGCCGAGCTCCCGCAGGGCGTCGTGGTGTCGCGCGGACGCCGTGCCGATCACCTGCACGCCGGCCGCGCGCGCCAGCTGGACCAGGACGGAGCCCACCCCGCCGGAGGCGCCGTGCACCAGGATCCGCTGCCCGGCGCGCACCCGTGCCCGGCGGTGCAGCAGCTGCCAGGCCGTGATGCCGTTGACCACCACGGTCTCCGCCTCGGCTGCGGTGAGGCCGTCCGGGACGGGCACGGCGTCGGCGGCGTCGACGGTCACGTGGCTGGCCCATCCGCCGACCTTCATCAGCGCGGCCACCCGCTGCCCGGCCAGCCCCGGGTCGACGCCCTCGCCGGTGGCCAGCACCCGGCCGACCAGGTCGTAGCCGGGGACGAACGGGAACGGCGGCTGGTCGTAGTACCGGCCGCGGCGCATCTGCTGCTCGGCGAACGAGACGCCGCTCGCCTCCATGGCGATCAGGACCTGCCCCCGGCCGGCCCGCGGTACGGCTCCGTGCCGGATCTCCAGGCCCTCCGGCGCCACGATGCCCGGCAGTACGACCTGGACGAGGCGTTCGGTGTCCATGACGCCCTCCTTCTCGGTAGATGTTGTTGCCTTCGTTAGAAGTTATAACGAACGGCGTTGGTGAGAGTCAAGAGGGGGAGTGATAGCCTCTAACGAGATGGTGATGTCGTCGTCGTGAGGTCTGGAGGCGGCCATGGGCGCGTCGGATGTGAGGACTCCCCGGGAGCGCTACCGCGCCCAGGTGCAGGAGGAGATCAAGGAGCGGGCCTGGGAGCAGATCGCCACCGCCGGGGCCTCCGCGCTGTCCCTCAACGCCATCGCCAAGCGGATGGGCATGAGCGGCCCGGCCCTCTACCGGTACTTCGCCAGTCGCGACGAGCTGATCACCGAACTCGTCCGGGACGCCTACCGGAGCCTCGCCGACGCCTTCCAGGCCCGCGCCGCCGCGGGTACCGACGTGGCCGGGCTGGCGCAGGCCCTGCGCGGGTGGGCCCTGGACGACCCCCAGCGGTACCTGCTCGTCTACGGCACCCCCGTGCCCGGCTACCGGGCGCCCGAGGACACCACCCGGATCTCCGTCGAGATCATGGCCGTCCTGCTCGATGCCTGCGCCGCCGAACAGCCGCCCGTCGAGAAGTCACCCGCGGAGCAGTCACCGGCCGTGCCGCCGTCCCCGTTCGACGCCCACCTCGCCGAACACCGGGCCTGGGCCGGGGGGCACCCGGCCCCGCCGGCGGTCCTCCGCCTGGCCCTCGCCGTCTGGACCCGGCTGCACGGCGTGCTCTCCCTCGAACTCGCCGGCCACTTCACCGGCATGGGATTCGACCCCGCCGAGCTCTACGCCGCCGAACTCCGCTCGCTCACCGGCCGCTGACGGCGCGGCGCGGGCCCGTGTTCGCGGACGGACAGGGCCCCGGGCGGCCGTGTGGCGCCCGGGGCCCGTCGGAGGTCAGGCGTCGGAGTAGCTGAGGTCACCCACCGTCCAACTGCTCACGTCCTCGATGGCGATCCGGTACATGCCGCCGGTATGGGGCAGTCCGAAGTCGCCCTGGAGGATCCGCGCCCGGTGCAGGTGCAGGTGCGTCGGCCGTGCGGGCGCGCCGGCGGAGGGCGGGGAGAAGAGGGCGGCGAACGGCTTCAAGTGCTGTGAGGTGTGCAGGACTTCCGACACCCGCTCGAACCAGAGGTCCATCGGTGCGAGCCGGCCGGTGATGACCGCTCCGGGGACGACCACGGTCAAGGACATCTGGTTGCTGTGCTCGGACTCCACCATGGCGGCGATGTCAACGAGGAGCTCATCAGAGTTCGACATGCACCCAGACTATTGCGCCGCCGCCGGCTTCGGTGGCCTCGTGCACGGTTCGGCGCAGGCCGGGCGCGTGACCGTGCGCGCGGCCTGTCCTACGGCCTACGCACGGTCCGGCGTCCTGGGGAAGGTCTCGTGGATCGTTCCGGGGCCCGGGCCCTGGTGTCCCGGGGGGAGCCCCGGGTCAGAGCTTCCACATCTCGGCGTACGGAGGGGTGAGTCGCTCCTGGCGGGAGCCGAAGTCGACGAGGACCGCGATGTCGCTGCCGTCCTCGACGTCGACGACCCGGCCGAGGCCGTGCTTGTCGTGGGTGACCCGGTCGCCCGCGGCGAACCGCTTGCGGGGCACCTCGGCCGGGGCTTTGAAGGGACTGGTGGGCAGGTGGCGCCGGACTGCCGGTGATTTCGTCATCCCGATCAGTATGCTCCGAAAAACCGGGGAGCGGACCCTTCCGGAGGGCCGGAACCCCGCCGGGTGACAGGGCACGACCAGCCGGCCCTGGCTCGGCGGACCCGCCCGGCCCGAAAAAATTCTTCGCCCGACCGGGCCCCGCCGCCGGTGTCCCAACTGCCGTGGCGGCACCACCCGTTGCCGAGCCCGTCGGCGGGCGAGCCGCTCCCGTGGGGGAGGGGTCGGAAAGACCGGCCGCGGAATGTCCACCGCGACGAGCCCGGGCCTGCTACAGTCGATTTAGTTGCAGTAGTGGTTCCCATGAACTTTGTGTGCGCCTGCTGATGTATTGCAGGCGCATTTTTTGTTTTCCGGCTCTTTCCCCGGCGGGTGCTCATCGCGGCGACTCGACGGTCCGCACGGTGCGGACTTCGTACAGTCTCTCGAAGGAGATTTTTTTATGGCTACTGGTACCGTGAAGTGGTTCAACGCGGAAAAGGGCTTCGGCTTCATCGAGCAGGAGGACGGCGGCGCTGACGTCTTCGCCCACTACTCGAACATCAACGCCCAGGGCTTCCGTGAGCTGCTCGAGGGCCAGAAGGTCGAGTTCGACGTCACGCAGGGCCAGAAGGGCCCGCAGGCCGAGAACATTCGCCCGCTGTAGTTCTCTGCCACGGCACTCGCCTGGTAGCGAGGGGCCCGCACCGTGCACTACGCCCGGTGCGGGCCCCTCGGCCGTTCCACCCCCGAATCGCCTCCGGCCGTCCTGGCCGCCAGGCCGCCCCGGCCGTACCGGGCCCTGTGGATCCGCCTTCGGCCGTCGTCCGCCGTCCCGCGCGGGCCGTGTCGCGCCGACCGCGCACCGGCGCCCGCCCACCGGCGGCTGCACCGTCCATGCCTCGCCCGGCCGCATCGTTCGCGCCCCGCCCGGCACATCTCCGGCCCGTTTCTTGTGATCTCCGCGCGCCCGTGCAGCGGAGCCTTCCTCGCGACGTGCCGTCTTGAGGAAGGTTCCGTATGAACCGCTCGAATCGCCCGTCGCACCGCAGCCCGCACCGCCGGACCGGAGCCCCGAACCGGGCCCAGGGCCGCTCCTCCCAGCAGGAGTTCGAACTCCCGGTCAGCGCCACCCCCGCCCTGCCCGCCGTCGAGTCGTTCGACGAACTGGACATGCCCGCGGCCCTGTTGAAGACGCTGACCCGCCAGGGCGTCACCTCGCCGTTCCCCATCCAGGCCACCACGCTGCCGAACTCGCTGGCCGGCCGTGACGTGCTCGGCCGGGGCCGGACGGGCTCCGGCAAGACCATCGCCTTCGGCCTCGCGGTGCTGGCCCGCACCGCCGCCCGTGCCGCCGGCCGCAGGGCCGAGCCGGGCAGCCCGCTGGCCCTGGTACTGGTCCCCACCCGCGAACTCGCGCAGCAGGTCACCGAGGCGCTCACCCCCTACGCGCACTCGGTGCGGCTGCGGATGGCGACCGTGGTGGGCGGGATGTCGATCGGCCGCCAGTCCCAGGTGCTGCACCGGGGCGCCGAGGTCGTCGTCGCCACCCCCGGCCGGCTGAAGGACCTGATCCAGCGCGGTCACTGCCGACTGGACGACGTCGGCATCGCGGTCCTGGACGAGGCCGACCAGATGGCCGACCTCGGCTTCCTGCCGCAGGTCACCGAGCTGCTCGACCAGGTCTCCGCCGACTGCCAGACGCTGCTCTTCTCCGCGACCCTGGACCGCAACGTCGACCGGCTGGTGCGCCGCTTCCTCAAGGACCCGGTCACCCACTCGGTGGATCCGTCGGCCGGAGCGGTCACCACCATGGAGCACCACGTGCTGCATGTGCAGAACCACGACAAGAACACCCTGATCGTCCGCATCGCGGCCCGGGACGGCGGGGTGATCATGTTCACCGACACCCGGGACCGTGCCGACGCGCTGGTCGATGACCTGCTCGCCAACGGGGTGAAGGCCGCGGCCCTGCACGGCGGCAAGTCCCAGCCCCAGCGCACCCGGACCCTGGAGCAGTTCCGCACCGGCCAGGTCACCGCGCTGATCGCCACCAACGTCGCCGCGCGGGGGATCCACGTGGACGGCCTCGACCTGGTCGTCAACCTGGACCCGCCGGTCGACCACAAGGACTACCTCCACCGGGGCGGCCGCACCGCCCGGGCCGGCGAGTCCGGCACCGTCGTCACCCTCGTCCTGCCCAGCCAGCGCCGCCAGATGGCCCGGCTGGCGGCCACCGCCGGGATCGCCCCCACGGCCACCCGCGTCCACTCCGACGACGACGAACTCGCCCGCCTCACCGGCGCCCGCGTTCCGACCGGCATCCCCGTGACGATCCCCGACCCGGTCGTCGAGCGTCCCCGCCGCTCCGCCCGGGGTGCCGTCGGTGGCGGGCGCCGCCGCCCTGCCGGCGCTGCCGCCGCCCGTCATCCGCGTTCCGTGAGGTCCGCCGCGCGGTCCTGACCCGGTTCGTGCCGGTCCCGGTACGACGGCCCCGTGCTCCTCGCCCCGACGGGCGGTGGAGCATGGGGCCGCTCGCGTTCAGGCCCGGGGCGGGCCGCCTTCCTCGGCGAGGAGGAAGTCGAGGGCCGGCCGGGTCCGGTCCCTGAGCAGGTGGCCGACCTCGGGGAGGAAGGTGACCGACACCCGGGGGGCGGCCCGCTGGAGCCGGCGGCGGGTGCCGTGGGAGTCGATGAGCCGGTCGCGGCCACCGATGGTGACCTGCACCGGCATCTCCAGGCCCGCGAGGTCGTCGTCGGTGACGACCGGCAGCTTCTCCCGCCGCGGCCGGAAGTGCTGGTGGATGAGCAGCACGTACTCGCCGAAGGCGCGTTCCTCTGCCGTGGGCGGGACGGTGGTGGGGGCGGGGCCCAGGGCCAGCCTCAGCATCGTGCGCCGCCCCCAGTCCCCGAACGGCAGCACGAACAGTGCGGCGACCAGGACCCCCCGTTTCTGGCGGCCGATCCCGCAGGGGCAGCGCAGCGCCAGCCGGTCCACCCGCTGCGGGCGGCGGATGGCGTAGTCGAGGGCCAGCAGCCCGCCCAGCGACGTCCCCACGAAGGCGGCGCGTTCGACGCGCAGCGCGTCCAGCACGTCGTCCAGCCACAGCGCGTGCGCGTCGGAGTGCAGTTCGGGGCGCACGGGGGCGCTCAGGCCGGGCTCGCCGATCACGTCGACGGCGTAGACGCGGAAGTGCCGGGCCCACAGGGCCACGTCGTCCGCCCACATCGCCGCGTTCGCCCCGGACCCGTGCAGCAGGACCAGGGGCGCCGCGTCCTCGGGGCCGCAGGCCAGGACGAAGGTCGAACCCTGGCGGGTGGGGACGTGCAGCCGTTCGGCGGGCACGGGCCAGCGGTCCAGGAGGGCGGTGTACTCCTGGGCGAGGACGCGGGCGCCCTCGTCGGAGGTGTAGATGGTCATGCCGTACTCCAGCTCGCTCGATAGGTTGGTATATATCCTTAAGCTACCGTGAGGAGTGAAGTAAAGGTGATTTTAGGGAGTGATGGGGAGTGGATCACCTTGGGTGGAAATGACTCCGGCCCGGCCGCCGTGGGGGCGACCGGGCCGGGAGGCGGGAAGGCTCAGGAGCGTTTGGGCGGCAGCACGGCCAGTGCGAGGAGGAGCACCAGGACGCCGCCGCAGGCGTTCCAGAAGCCGTTCTCCAGATCGCCGATCCCGAGCGAGAGCGGCTTCACCTCCCGTCCCTTCTGGTACACCCAGAGCACGCCGGTGACCACCGCGACCACGGCGGCCAGGAGCAGGCCCGGGCGCGAGCGCACCAGCAGCGCCAGCACCGCGATCGCCGCGGCGACGGCCAGGAGCAGGAACATCGACATGCCGGTCGACGTGGTGCGGGTGGGTGACATGCCCCGGAACAGGTCGGCGACCGGTACGGACCTCGGATCGCTCTTGGCGTACCAGGGCTGGAACGAACTGAGCACCAGCCCTGCCGCGCCGGCCAGGGCCAACAAGCTTGCTACGACGGTTCGCATGGGACGGGACCCCCACTTTCCTCTTGGTCGTGTTCCTCATGGCCGGCCGATCGTCATCACGATCGGCGCCCCCGCCTGGAGCATGCCATGGACGACCGGCCGGTCGGTGCCCAACAGTCGGATCAACGCCACAAGTTGGGCGACGGCCGGGTGTGGCGCGCGAGCCCGCGGAGCGCCGGAGCGCCGGGGCGGCGGGGCGGCCGTCGGGAGGCCGTCGGGAGGCCGTCGGGAGGTCAGAAGATCGAGCAGCCGGAGAGGGTGGTCAGGGCGTCCAGGGCGGTGACCGCGGCCACCGAGTTGCCGGCCTGGTCCAGCCGGGGGCCCCAGGCGCAGACCGCGGCCCGCCCGGGCAGTATGGCGAGGATGCCGCCGCCCACGCCGCTCTTGCCCGGCAGCCCGACCCGGAAGGCGAACTCGCCCGCCGCGTCGTAGGTGCCGCAGGTGAGCAGGACGGCGTTGACGCGCTTGGCCTCGCTGCGCGACATCAGCCGGGTGCCGTCGGTGCGCACCCCGTAGCGGGCCAGGAAGGAGCCGGCCAGGACCAGGTCCCGGCAGCTGGCGGACACCGCGCAGTGCGCGTAGTAGTGGTCGAGGACGGTCTCGACCGGGTTCTCCAGGTTGCCGTGGCTGGCGATGAAGTGGGCCAGGGCGGCGTTGCGGTGGCCGTGCTCGGCCTCGGACGCGGCCACGACCGGATCGGTGTCGAGCAGCGGGTTGCCGGACTCCCGGCGGAGGAACTCGCGGACCGTCCCGGCGGCGTCGCCCGTCATGGTCTGCAGGCGGTCGGTCACCACGAGCGCGCCGGCGTTGATGAACGGGTTGCGCGGGATGCCGTGCTCGCTCTCCAACTGCACCAGCGAGTTGAAGGGATTGCCGGACGGCTCCCGCCCCACCCCGCGCCAGACCGTGTCCCCGCCGTACGCCAGGGCCAGTGCCAGGGTGAACAGCTTCGAGACGCTCTGGACGGAGAACGGCTGCTCCCAGTCCCCGACCCCGTACAGCTCGCCGTCGACGGTGGCCACCGCCATGCCGAAGGCGTCCGGGTCGACCGTGGCGAGGGCCGGGATGTAGTCGGCGACATGCCCTTGGTCGCCGGTCGCCCGCGCGGCCGCCGCCGCGGCATCCAGCAGCAGCCGGTAGTCGAGGTTCTCTCCGGCGGGCATACCGTTCAACGCTGTTCCTCCATGGGCACGATCAGGACCACGACCTGGTCCGATACAGGATTATCCGTGCTCCGGCATGCGCGGATGAGCACCGAGGGCGAGGTCGGCGCCCGCGGGAGGGGCGGCCGGGGAGGCCTCGGGCGTCCGTCGATCCCCGGACCCGCCCAAAACACAACTCGGTCATTCTCTTAACTGGGTTCAGTTATGCTGCTCCGTGCGTACGTGCTGCGGGCGCACGGCCGGGCGGAACCGGTGGCAGGGAAGTGACGGGGAAAGGGGTGCGGCGATGGCGGGAGACCTCCGGCGCGCGGACGGCGAGCGGAAGGCGGCCGGCCTCGACGGGGAGCTGGAAGGCGAACGGGCCCATGTCGAGGCCTGCCGGGCGGCACTGGCCCGGCAGGTCGAGGACGCG
The DNA here is from genome assembly GCF_056435365.1 of Kitasatospora sp. NPDC043949. NCBI lineage: Bacteria > Bacillati > Actinomycetota > Actinomycetes > Kitasatosporales > Streptomycetaceae > Kitasatospora > Kitasatospora sp. NPDC043949. Next base: position 9,172 of record NZ_JBWKEQ010000039.1, read on the forward strand.
GACCACCAGGTCGTCGCCGCGGAGGACGTCTCCGGCGACGGTGCCGGCGCGGAGGCCCTCGGCCGCTACCTGCGGACCCGGGCCCGGCGGATGCGGGAACTGCCGCAGAGCCCGGCATTCTTCGGCCGGCTCGACTTCGACGACGCCCCGGAGACCGGCGACCACCGGCGCCAGCGCTACCACGTGGGCCGCCGCCGGATCTCGGCCGACCCGGCCGCGCCGCCGCTGGTGATCGACTGGCGGGCCCCCGTCTCCCGGGCGTTCTACCAGGCGAGCGCCGACCGGCCGCTCGGCCTCGCGAGGCGACGGCGCTTCGGCTGGGCGCCGTCGAGCCCCGGCGCCCCCGAGGACCTCACCGGCCTGGAGGACGAGTACCTGAGCCGCGCCGAGGCGCGGGGTGGGCGGCGAGGCGCCGGCGGCATCCTCACCGCCGAGATCGAACGCCCACGAACCGGGCCGATGCGTGACATCGTCGCCACCATCCAGCCCGAGCAGGACACGCTGGTGCGCGGCGGGCTGACCGAGTCGGTGTGCGTCCAGGGCGCGCCGGGCAGCGGCAAGACCGCCGTCGGCCTGCACCGCGCCGCCTACCTGCTCTACACCTTCCCCCAGCGGATCCAGCGCGGTGGCCTGCTGGTCGTCGGCCCGAACCCGACCTTCCTGCGCTACATCGCCGAAGTCCTGCCCGCGCTCGGCGAGATCGACATCGCCCAGTGCACCGTCGAGGACCTGGTGGCCACGCACCCCGTCCAGGCGGACGACGACGAGCGGGCCGCCGTGGTCAAGCAGGACGCCCGGATGGCGGCCGTGCTGCGCCGGGCGCTGTACGGGCGGGTCGGCGCGACCGGCTCCGAGGCGTTGGTCGTCCCGGACGGCTCCTACCGCTGGCGCGTCCCGGCGGACGAACTGGACCGGATGGTCGCCGAACTGCGCGAGCAGGACGCGCCGTACGCGATCGGCCGGGAAAACCTCCGTACCCGGGTGGTGGCCGCACTCCAGGACCGGGCCGAGCGGCGGTCCGGGATCAAGGGTGGAGCCTGGCGGACGAGGATCGGCCGCTGCCGGCCGGTGGCGGCCTTCCTCGACGCGGCGTGGCCCGCGCTGCGCCCGGAGGCGGTGCTGGCGGCCCTGCTCGGTGACCCCGCCGTCCTGGCCGAGGCCGCGGACGGCCTGCTCGCCCCGGCCGAGCAGGCGGCGATCCGCTGGCACCGGCCGCCGCGCTCGCCGAAGAGCGCACGCTGGTCCGGGCACGACCTGCTGCTGCTCGACGAGGTGGCCGGGCTGATCGAGCGGCCGGCCGGCTTCGGCCACGTGGTGGTCGACGAGGCGCAGGACCTCTCGCCGATGCAGTGCCGGGCGATCGCCCGCCGCAGTGCCTTCGGTTCGCTCACCGTCCTCGGCGACCTCGCGCAGGCGACCGCGCCGTGGTCGGCGCGCAGCTGGCCCGAGCAACTGGCCCACCTGGGCAAGCCGCAGGCGGCCGTGGTCCCGCTGACCACCGGTTTCCGGGTGCCGGCGGCCGTGCTGGCCCTGGCCAACCAACTGCTCGCCGCGCTGGACGTGGGAGTCCCGCCGGCCCGCTCGCTGCGCCAGGACGGCGAACTGACGGTACGTCAAGTCGGTGACCCGGGGCGGTCGGTGGTGGAGGCGGTGCGCGGCGCGCTGGAGCGGGAGGGGTCGATCGCGGTCATCGCCGCGGACGCGGAGGCCCCGGGGGCCGCCTCGGCACTGCGGGAGGCCGGGGTGGCGGCCGCGTCGGCGGCGGAGGTCGGCACCTCGGCGCGGGTCACGGTGCTACCGGCCTCGCTGGTCAAGGGACTTGAGTACGACCATGTGATCGTGCTGGAGCCCGCCGCCATCGTCGAGGCCGAACCGCGCGGCCTGCACCGCCTCTATGTGGTCGTGACCCGGGCGGTGTCCCGGCTGGACGTACTGCACGCCCGTCCGCTGCCGGCCGCCTGGTCCTGACGCCAGCCGGGCGGCCGGGCGGCCGGCAGCGGACGGGAGGGGTGGGCCGTCAGGGAGCGGAGGTGGGGGCCTGGACGGGCGGGCCGGTGAGCAGGGTGCCGGTGTCGGAGTAGGGCCAGCCGTTCGGGACGCAGCCGTGCAGGCCCTTGATCTGCTGCATCATCACCGGTGCCGGCGCGCCCGCGCCCGGGCAGTCGACGTGGCCGTTGCCGAGGATGTGGCCGACCTCGTGGTTGACGGCGAGCGCGTGGTAGAGCTCGGGCTTGCCGACGTAGAACTCCGACAGCTCCGTCCAGCGCTTGAGGTTGATGACGACCTGGTGGCCCACGCCGCAGTTCACCGTGCCGCCGGTGTCCAGGCCGTACTGGCCGCAGATCCGGTCGGTGGTCTCCGGGGTGGCCAGGTAGACGGTGAAGTCCACCGGGTCGGCGGGCATGCGCTGGAAGGAGGCGGTGCCACCGGCGGCCCAGCCGTACTGGACGTTCCCGAGGACCGCGTCGACCTCGGTGGCGAACTGCCCGGGGCTCTCGGCGATCCCGTTCTCCGCCCGCACCTTGTAGCGGTACAGGTGCTCGCCGGTGCCGAAGCGGGGTGAGTCGCCGGCGGCCGTGGTGAACTGCATCGGCTTCTGCCCCTCGCCCGGGGCCCACGGGTGCCACCACAGCAGGCCGGCGGTCACGGCGCCGGCCACCACCAGGGCGAGCGCGCCGTGCCAGAGCCGCAGGCGCCGGAATCCGGTGAACCTCTTCATCGGCTGCCCCCGGCTGCGAGGCGCGCCCTCGCTCCGGTGGTCGGGTCGGGTCCGGTGGACCCGCCGGGTATGGAGGTGTGGGGCGTCGGGGTGGGCATGGCGGTGAAGGGCTCCTGGGCGGGTCCGGTCGGGATCAGACGAGTCTAGGCGGAGTTCGGACGGGTTCAGGCAGGTTCGGACGGGGTTCGGTCGCGGAAAGGAAGGGCGTTATGGGGAGGAACGGGCGAAAGCGGACCATCGGTTCAGCCGGTCGGTGACGACCCGTCGGTCGTGCGGACCGATCGGTTCCCGGAACCACTCGAAGGTGCCACCCGTGCGGCGTGTCCCTCGGCGTCGGCGGCGCTTTCCGCTGTCGTGGTGCACGTTGATCACCGGCCGCGTCCGAGCGGGCCCGGCCGGGCTTCCCCACCCCACCCCACCTCACCGGAGGCACCACCATGTCCATCACCACCGTCCTCACCGTCGACGGCATGAGCTGCGGCCACTGCGAGAGGACGGTCAGCGCCGGGCTGGCCGCCCTCCCCGGCGTCACCGGGGTCAGCGCCGACGCGCCGACCGGCCGCGTCACCGTGGCGTCCGCGCAACCGCTCGACGACGCCGTGCTCCGTGGCGCGGTCGCCGGGGCCGGGTTCACCTTCGTCGGCCGGGGCTGACCCGCCCCCGGCAACCGGCCGAGGGGGAGGGGCGGCCTGGGGGGGGGGGGGGGGGGGGGGGGGGGGGGGGGGGGGGGGGGGGGGGGGGGGGGGGGGGGGGGGTGGGGAGGGTGGGGGTGGGTATTGCCCCGGCGCCCCTCCCCCACACCCCCCCCCCCCCCCCCCCCCAGGCGCCCGGGCCGTCCACCGGCGTCAGCCCATGCTCTTCGCGCCGTCCAGGGCCTCGCGGATGATGTCGGCGTGGCCCGCGTGCTGGGCGCTCTCGGCGACGATGTGCATCAGCACCCGGCGGGCCGACCACTCGGTGTCGGCCTCGAACCAGGGGGCCTTCGGCAGCGGCTGGGTGGCGCCCAGATCGGGGAGGGTGGCGACCAGGTCGTCGGTGCGGCGGGCCACCTCGGCGTACTCGGCCAGGACGCCGGCCAGCGTCTCGCCGGGCAGCAGGCGGAACTCGTCCGCACGGCGGGCGAAGTCGGCCTCGGTGAAGCTGCTGAAATCGGGCATGGCGGACGGGCCTTCCACGATGAAGGCCACCCAGAACCGCTCGACCGCGCTCACGTGCTTGATCAGGCCGCCCAGGCACAGTGCGCTGGCGGTGGTCCGCAGGCCGGCCTGCTCGTCGGTGAGGTCGCGGGTGGTGAAGCGCAGGAAGTGCCGCTGCTTGGCCAGGGCCGCCAGCAGGTCGGCGCGCTCGCCGGTGGTGGTGCTGTTGTTCGGGGTCGCGGTGCTGGTCATGGTGGTGGCCTTCCGTTCGGTTCCTGCTCCTTCGGACAAGGTCCACGCTAAACGCGATAGCGGCCACTTTCTGGCCTGAATTCCGGGATGATCGGAGTCATGGCGAACACCAGCACCCGGACGCTGCGACTGCTCTCCCTGCTCCAGACCCACCGTTACTGGCCCGGCGAGGAACTGGCCGACCGGCTCGGGGTCTCGATCCGCACCCTGCGCCGCGACATCGACCGCCTGCGCGAACTCGGCTACCCCGTGGAGGCGCAGCGCGGCGTCGACGGCGGCTACCAGCTCGCCGCGGGCGCCGCCCTGCCCCCGCTGGTGATCGACGACGAGGAGGCGGTCGCCCTGGCCGTGGGCCTCCAGGCCGCGGCGGAGAGCCCGGTGGAGGGCATCGCCGAGGCCTCGGTGCGGGTGCTGGCCAAGGTGGTGCAGGTGATGCCCGCCCGGCTGCGGCACCGGGTCGAGGCGCTGCGCGCGGTGACCGTCCCCGTCGGCGGGGGCGCCACGGCCGGGCCGGGCGTCGACCCGGACCGGCTCACCGTGGTCGCGCTGGCCTGCCGGGACACCGAGCGGCTGCGCTTCTCCTACACCGCCGCCGACGGCCGGCACGCCGAACGGCAGGTCGAACCGCACCGGCTGGTGTGCCTGCACCGCCGCTGGTACCTGGTCGCCTACGACCTCGACCGGCAGGACTGGCGCACCTTCCGGCTCGACCGGCTGAGCGCGCCGCAGGGCGGCGGCGTCCGGTTCGGGCCCCGTCCGCTGCCCGCCGCCGACGCCGCCGAGTTCGTCCGGGCCGGTCTCAACGGCGTGCCGCGCCCGTACCGGGTGGCGGCGCTGGTGGACGCCCCGGCCGCGACCGTCCGCGCACGGGTCGGCCGGTGGGGCACCGTCGAGGAGGTCGATGCCGGGCGCTGCCACCTGGAGATGACCGCCGACTCCCTGGACTGGCCGGCCATGGCGCTCGGCTCGCTGGGCGCGGACTTCCGCGTCCTCGGCCCGCCCGAACTGCTCGACCTCGTCGAGGAGTGGGGCGCGCGGTTCACCCGGGCCGCGCGGGGCGGTGTGGGGGAGTAGGGCACCGGGGCAGGACGTCGGGCGGGCCGACTTCTCGTGCGGGCGGTGCTGCGCGGTTGGTGCTGCGGGTGCGGTGGGGTGCTGCGCGTGCGGCGGGTCGGCCCCACAGCGCGAAACGGAGCACCCGGCATGACCGTCCGCAGCGAGCGGGACCAGCACGTCGTCACCCTGACCATCGACCGCGAGCACAAGCTCAACGCGCTCGACTACCCGACCATCGACGTGCTGCTCGCCGAACTCGACCGCGTCGACGCCGACGACACCGTCCGAGCGGTCGTGCTGACCGGCGCCGGGCAGCGGGCGTTCAGCGCGGGCGCCGACATCCCGTCGCTGGCCGGGAGCATCACGGGCGGGCCCGAGCGGGCGCTGCGCGAGGTCGTCCGGCGCGGCCACGCGCTGACCCGGCGGATCGAGGAGTTCCCGAAGCCGATCGTCGTCGCCGTCAACGGCCTCGCCTACGGGGGAGGGTGCGAGCTCACCGAGGCCGCCCCGCTGGCCGTCGCCGCCGAGCACGCGACCTTCGCCAAGCCGGAGATCTCGCTCGGCTCCCGCCGCCGTTCGGCGGCTCCCAGCGGCTGCCACGGCACGTCGGACGCAAGCGCGCCCTGGAGCTGATCCTGACCGGGGACCCGGTCCCGGCCGTCCGTGCCGCCGAGATCGGACTGGTCAACGCCGTCGTCCCGGCCGGCGAACTGCTCGACGCGGCACGGGGCCTGGTCGACCGGATCATCCGGCACGTGCCGACCGCAGTGTCCGCCTGCCTGCGGGCCGTCACCCGTGGCATCAACCTGCCGATCGACGAGGGCCTCGCCGTCGAGGCGGCCTGCTTCGCGGCCACCGTGCCGACGGCCGGGGAGTGGGAGAGGTGGGTGAGCATCATCGCGCCCAGTGCGAGACCGGCGGCTATAGGTGGGATGTTTCGTCTGTTGGGCAACCGTTGGACACTCCGCGGACGGACGGACGGACGGACGGACGGACGGATGGCTGGGGTGGGGCGGTCAGAGCACCGGGGGCTGTATGAGCGTCGCCGGGAGGTAGCCGGAGGAGAGGCCGAGCTGCCAGCCGTGCGCCTGGACGGCGAGTGCGGCCAGGGCGATCGGGAGGACCGGGAGCAGGCTGCGCGGGGCCGCGTCCGGAGCGCTGCTCTCGCGGTGCTGGCCGAGGCGGGCGGCGAGGGCCCGCTCGAAGGTGCTCCGGTCGTCGTCGAGCAGGATGCGCAGCAGCTGCTGGTCCGGCGTGAGCGGACCGGCGGCGTCCAGCGCCCGGGCGGCCGTGGCGCGCTCCTCGGCGTCCGGCTTGCGCAGGGGCACGGGGCCGGGGGCGACCCAGGGTGAGACGGCGGTCGGCACGACGTGGAGGTAGGAGCAGAGCGCGTCCAGCTCGGCGAGGCTCGCCGGATCGGAGGTCGAGTCCAGGTCCGAGTGGGGCAGGCCCTTGCGGACCGAGGGCCCGTAGTCGTCCTTCAGCAGCGGGCCGAGCATGCGGTGGCGCTCCTGGATCAGGCCGCTGATCACGCACATCGCGAAGGCGTCGACCCAGGTGGCGGCCGTGGGGGCGAAGTCGATGGTGTCGCCGAAGCTGGTCTCTTCGCTGGTCAGCGTCTCGCCGATGAACGGGAAGGGGACCTCGAAGTCGCCGCGGGGGAAGCAGCCGAGGGACAGCACACCGAGGGAGCACTCGGCCGCGGTCTCCAGGATGACTCGGGCGGGGTAGCCGCTGAGCGGCCGGCCCTCCAGGGTGAGCGCGCCGATGTGGTCGAGGAGCTCCTCGCCCATCGTCCGGATCTCCTGGATGGCCAGGCGGCCGTAGTGGATCCGGTACCAGCTGGTGAGGGCCCGGTCCTCGATGCCCTTCAGGGCCTGGGTGATCCGCTGGGGTGCGACCTGGTGGCGCGTGACCTCGACGTCCACGATCCGATGCCGCCTTTCCTTGATCGTCTGTTGACGGAACGGCACGCTAGCACCGGCCACCGACAGTCGATCACCCGTACGGACGAGGGGGGGGGGGGGGGGGGGCGCCCCCCCCCCCGGGGGGGGGGGGGGGGCGGGTGGGGTGGGCGTAGGATAGGAGGTGCTCTTTTCGCCTCCACCTCGTGGTGGGGGGGGTACGGGCGGAGAGGATATCCCGAAG
>NZ_JBWKEQ010000039.1:16492-66155 GCF_056435365.1 Kitasatospora sp. NPDC043949
TTTTTTGGCTGTCTTGGAAAAGGAAAACCACAACACACCCACCACCACCACACGCCCCCACCCAGAAGAGACCCCCCCCCCCCCCCCCCCCCCCCCCCCCCCCCGGGCAGGTCAGAACGCCGAGTTGGCGTACCAGTGCGCGAGCAGTTCCTCGTCCCCGCGCACGTCGAGGCGGGCGGAGGCCAGGTCGAGGCGGCCGTACAGGAGCAGCAGCAGATCGGCGGCGCTCGCGCGGACGGTCACGTCGGCCTCCGGGCCCGGGCCGTCCGCGTCGAGCCCGAAGCGGTCGAGCCCGAAGCCGTCGGGCCGCAGGCGGATCAGCCAGTCGCCGTCCGCGGAGGTGGCGCTGCCGTCGGTGCGGGTGAAGCGGATGGTGCGGTCCGCGCCGCGCAGCTCGGCGATCCCCGGGGCGAAGAACGCGGCGAAGGGCAGGTTGGTGAGGAATTCGGACACCCCGTCGGCGGCCAGCTCCGGGTCGAGCACCGGGGTGCGCCCGAGGGCGAGTTCCGCGTCGGCGCGGTGCACCAGGGTCTCGAACAGCATCCGCCGTACCCAGAAGCGGGCGTGCTGGTCGGCGCCCCAGGCCCACATCGGGGCGTCGAGGTCGGTTTCCGCGAACGTGGCGCCGGCCTCGGCCGCGGCCTCCGCTAGCCAGGCGGGGTAGCCGTCCGGCCCGGCGGGCAGCCGCAGGTCGACCTCGCGGCTGCGGGGCGGCTGCTGGATCCGCTGCCGGAGCAGGACGGTGAACCAGCGCTGCACGCTGCCGGTGTGGCGGGTGAGGTCGGTCAGTGTCCAGCCGGGGCAGGTGGGCACCGGGGTGGCCGGGTCGGCGTCCTGGAGGGCGGCGACGAGCCGGGCGGTCTCCGCGGCGACGGCGGCGCCGTGGTCGATGGTGGTCATGAGGATGCTCGCTCGGTGTCGGGGTGGCGGGGAGGGGAGAAACGATCGGACGAGGGGGAGCGGTCAGGCGAGGGGCTTGTCGACGACGGCCTTGGCGTGGCTGAAGGTGTCGAGGGAGTACTCGCCGTGGTAGCGGCCCATGCCGCTCTCGCCGACGCCGCCGAACGGCAGCTCGGGCATGGCGAGGTGGGAGACCGGCAGTCCGAAGGAGAGCGCGCCGGAGGAGGTCTCCTCGGTCAGCCGCTGCTTGGTGTGCGCGGACTCGGTGAAGGCGTAGAGGGCGAGCGGCTTGTCGCGCTCGTTGATGAAGGCGATCGCCGCGTCGAGGTCGGGCACGGAGACGACGGGGAGGATCGGGCCGAAGATCTCCGCCCGCATCACGGGGGCCTCGGGGGAGACGTCGGCGAGGACGGTCGGGGCGAGGTAGCGGTCGGCGCGGTCGTGGGTGCCGCCGGTGACGGTCCGACCGTCGCCGAGCAGCGCGGTGAGCCGGTCGAAGTGGCGCTCGTTGACGATCCGGCCGTACTCGCCGCCGGTCGCCGGGTCGTCGCCGTACAGCTCCCGGACGGCGTCGGCGAGGTGTGCCTCCAGCGCGGGCGCGCTCTCGCCGATGGCGAGGACGTAGTCGGGGGCGACGCAGGTCTGGCCGGCGTTGAGGAACTTGCCCCGGGCGATCCGCCGGGCGGTGACCGCGAGGTCGACGCCGGGTTCGACCACCACCGGGCTCTTGCCGCCGAGTTCCAGGGTGACCGGGGTGAGGTGCCGGGCGGCGGCTGCCATGACGATCCGGCCGACGGCGCCGTTGCCGGTGTAGAAGATGTGGTCGAAGCGCTGCTCCAGCAGCGCGGTGGTCTCCGGGACGGCGCCTTCGACGACCGCGACGGCCGCCGGGTCGAGGTAGCGCGGGAGCAGTCGGGCGAGCGCGGCGGAGGTCGCGGGGGCGAGCTCGCTGGGCTTGAGGACGGCCGCGTTCCCGGCGGCCAGTGCACCGACCAGCGGGGACAGGGCGAGCTGGAGCGGGTAGTTCCAGGGCGCGATGATCAGGACCACGCCGAGCGGGTCGCGCACCACGCGGGCCGCGGCGGGCTGGAAGAACTCGGGCACGGCGGCGGGCTTCGGCTGCAGCCACTGCTCCAGGTGGGTGACGGTGTGGTCGAGCTCGTTGAGCGTGAAGCCGATCTCGGTGCGGTAGGCCTCGGCGGTGCTCTTGCCGAGGTCCTCGTGCAGGGCCTGGAGGAACGCCTCGGACTGCTCGGTGAGCAGCGAGCGCAGTGCTGCCAGCTGGGCCTGGCGCCAGGCGAGCGGCTTGGTCCGGCCGGTGTCGAAGGCGGCGCGCAGGCGGGTGACCGTGGCGGCGGCGGTCTCCGGGGTGGCTTCGGAAGCGGCTTCCGGGGTGGCGGCGGGGGTGTGGTTCATGAGGGTCTCGCGGTCCTTCCAGCTGCCTTGAGGTCGTCGATGGTTTATGACCTCAAGCATTCTTGGACGGTAAACCTCAATGGTTGAGGGTGTCAAGCAATGTGCCTATGCTCGAACCGTGCACCAGAACCCCCACCCGGACCCACCGGCCACGCCGGGCGAGCTGATGGATCAGCTCGCCCGGGTGGCCGCGGCCTACTACCGCCACTTCGCCTCCGCCGCGGCCGGGCACGGGCTGACCCTGATGCAGGGCAAGACCCTCAGCCTGCTCACCCGGCCGCGCTCCATGCGCGCCCTCGCCGGTCTGCTGTCCTGTGACGCCTCCAACGTCACCGGCATCGTCGACCGGCTGGAGGGCCGCGACCTGGTCCGCCGCGAGCCCGACCCCGCCGACCGCCGGGTCAAGAGCATCGCCCTGACCGACCGGGGCGAGCAGACCGTCCGGCTGATCCGGGCCGACCTGATGTCCGGCCTGACCGCGCTGGAACAGCTCTCCGGCCAGGACCGGGCCGCCCTGGGCGCGCTGCTGGACCGGGCGTTCCCCGAGACGGCGACCCCGCCGGCCTGAGGCCGGGCCGCCGATCCGAGGCGGGGCCGGAGCCCGGTCAGAGCTTCTCGGCCTCGTGGACCTGGTGGAGGTGGACGAGGACGTCGTGGGCCCGTCCGAGGGCGACGGAGGGCAGCGGGTCCTTCGTGAACGTGGACCCGGCCTCGTAGACGGGGCGGGCGGTGTCCAGCCAGTCGCGGACCACGCGCGGGGCGGTGCGCAGGTCGACGTAGTAGTCCTGGCGGCGGACCTGGTCCAGGGTGTACTCGTTCATGCCGGGCGTGGCCGCGGGCACGGTGTTCTTCTCCCAGTCGGTGCCGAGGGCGGCGCCCATGGTGAGGAAGGAGCCCCGGTCGAAGGTGAACCCGATGTTCAGGTACTCCGGGCCGAAGGTGTCGCGCAGGATCGAGCCCTGCGTCTTGGGGTACATCTCGGGATCGCTGGCCAGGTAGCCGACGTGCCCGTTGTGGGCCGAGAGCAGCATCCGGTCGCCGGTGTGGCGCTGCCACCACGCGGTGTTGTCGGCCATGGCCTGGTCGCGGATGACCTCCGCGGCGTTCACCGAGGCCGGGTCGGTGAGTTCGAAGGTGGCGAAGGCGAAGGTCTGGGCGATGATGCGGGCGTGCTGCACGGCCCAGTCGTACTCCTCGCCGCCGTTGCCCCTGGCGGCGGTGACCAGGTCCAGGGCCTGCTGCGCCTTGGCGGCGTTCTCCTTCCGCTCGGCCACCGGCCGCTTCAGGTAGCCGACGGTGTCGTCGAGCGGGCGCAGGCCCGCGTACAGCCCGTCCACGCGCGCCAGGGCCGCGGGGTCGGCCTTGCGCAGGTAGGCGTCGACCCGGGCGAAGACCTCCTCGCCGAGCTTGGGGGCGCCGACGTCGTCGCCCATGAAGTGGACCGGGTGCTCCGGGTGCTGGCGGTTGTACTCGCGCATCCAGCTGATCAGGTCCACGAACTCCTGGCGCTCCCAAGGTGATTGGCCCAGCTCGTCCTTGACGATCTGCCGGGCGTCGCCCTTGCCGTCCTGGAGGAACTTGTCGATCTTCAGGCCCGCCGACCAGCTCATCTCCAGGGCGAAGGTGGTGAAGCCCTTCTCCTGGACCAGGTAGCGGAAGACCCGCTGCTTCATGGTGAAGAACTCGTGCGAGCCGTGCGTGGCCTCGCCGAGGCCCACCACCTTGGCGTCCCCGACCATCGCGCCGAGCGCCCGCAGGTCGCTGGTGCTGCCGCCGGGCTCGGTCGACCGCAGCGGGTGCGCGGACCGCTCCAACGCGCGGACCACCGTGCTCCGTTGGCCGTCCGCCGCAGGGGCGGCGGAGGCCACCGGGGCCAGCAGGGCGGTGCCGGCGGCTGCCACCGTCACCGCGATCAGTCCGCGTCGGCCGACCGTTCGCTTGTTCGCCGTGGTCACGATCTCTCCTCAGTTTCCTTGTCCCGAAAGCTCGGTGAGAAGATCATCGTTCGCGGCGGGGGTGCGGCGCGCTGGGGCCGACCGCCGGGTTCCTCGGGGGGATAACCCCCGACCTGCGTCGATGCGGGCTCCGCCGGGTGGGGCGGACAGGACACTGAGGGGGCCTCTGGCCAGGCTCCTATAAGGTCATGCTCCGCCCGGCCGGGGCCTTGGGAACGGGCCCCGGCAGCCGGACGGAACAACCGGAGGACAGCCCAGCAGGGCGTCAGTCAGTGGCAGAGCCACGACCACCGGAGACCCGGTTACCACTATCAGTGTCAGTGGCGTCCGTTAGGGTGCGGACCGGCGGCCCGGCCACGCGGGCCGGCGCGAGGTGAGGGGGCGTCATGACGGGCGGTACCGAAGGGGCGGGGGGCGAGGAAGGCATCCGGTGGCTCGCGGACGCCGGGTGCTCCGTCGACGGCGTCCTGTTCGCCCGGGGGATACCGCCGCAGGAGCTCGCCCGCCGGATGGGCGCCGATCCGGCCGCCGCGGCCGGGCCGCTCAGCGGCACCGAGGTGTGGGACCTCGACATCGAGGTGTTCCGCCCGAGCGACGACGGCGACGGCGTGATCCGGGTCGGCGAGTCCGGTGACTGGTCCTTCGCGGTCGAGTACGGCGACTCCACCGGCGGCGAACGGCTCACCGAGATAGCGCGCGACGGGGTCGAGGTGGTCCACTTCCGCCCGATGCCGGACCACCCGCCGGCACTGCTCGACTACGCCCGCGACGGCGCGGTGCTGTGCGGGTTCGGCCTCGCCGAGGAGCGCTGGCGCTGGGGCCGGGAGCCCGACCTGCTGGTCCCCGAGCTGGTCGCCGCGGGCGTCCTGGAGCCCGACGGGATCACCCGCGGCCCCGGGGGCGAGCCGCCCGCGGCCGTCCGCCGCCGCACCCTCGGCGTGGTCGGGCGGCGGTTCGGGCTGAGCCTGCCCCGGGCCGTCCTCGGCGAGCTGCGGCTGCCGGCGTACGCGGTGCGGGGCAGGCCGGGGATGGAGCCGCAGGGTAGTTGAGCCCTGCCGTCCCCGGGCCCGCCCCGGGCTGCGTGCCGGACGTCCCGGACGCGTGATCAGCCGGAGCGTGGCCCGGTCCGGCCGGCCCGGGCCTCCAGGTAGCGCCGCTCGGCGAGGCTGGCGGTGGCCTTCGCGGCGCGCCGGTAGTGCTCGTGGGCGCCGGCCGGGTCGCCGGCCTTCTCCAGCAGGTGCGCCCGGACGGACAGCAGCCGGTGGTGCCCGGCCATCCGCCCGTCACCGTCCAGGTCGGACAGCAGGGCCAGTCCGGCCGCCGGGCCGTCGGTCTCGGCGAGCGCGATCGCCCGGTTGAGGGTGACCATCGGATTGGGCGCGATCCGTTCCAGGATCAGGTAGAGGGCGTGCACCTGGGGCCAGTTGGTCTCCTCGGCGGTGGCCGCGTCGGCGTGCGTGGCCGCGATGGCGGCCTGCAACTGGTAGGGCCCCAGGGTCGGCCCGGCCAGCGCCGCCTCGACCAGTGCGACGCCCTCGTCGATCAGCGCCCGGTCCCAGGCCTTGCGGTCCTGCTCGTCCAGCGGCACCAGGTCGCCGGCCGGGGTGGTCCGCGCCTCCCGGCGCGCGTGGGTCAGCAGCATCAGTGCGAGCAGCCCGGTGACCTCGTCGTCCCCGGGCAGCTGCGCGTGCACCGTCCTGGTCAACCGGATCGCCTCGTGCGCGAGGTCGGGGCGGTGCAACTCCGGTCCGGAGGTGGCGGTGTAGCCCTCGTTGAAGATCAGGTAGAGCACGTGCAGCACGACCCGCAGCCGTTCCTCGCGCTCCGCGCCGTCCGGTAGGGCGAACGAGCTGCCGGCGGCCCTGATGCGCTGCTTGGCCCGGCTGATCCTGGCCGCCATGGTGGCCTCCGGCACCAGGAACGCGCGGGCGATCTCGGCGGTGGTCAGACCGCCGACCGCCCGCAGCGTCAGGGCGGTCCGGGAGGCCGCGGTGAGCGTCGGATGGCAGCACAGGAACAGCAGGACGAGCGTGTCGTCGGTGTCCGGCACCTCCGGCGGCACCACCTCGGTGGCCGTCGCCGACTCCCGTTCGCGGCGCGCGCGGTCGCGGCGCAGCTGGTCGATGAGCCGCCGGGCGGCGACGGTCACCAGCCAGCCGTGCGGATTGTCGGGCATGCCCTCGGACGGCCACTGCACGGTGGCGGCGAGGACGGCCTCCTGGACGGCGTCCTCGCACCCTTCGAACCGGCCGTACCGGCGAACCAAGGTGCCGAGGACCTGTGGCGTGAGCGCACGCAGCAGGTCCTCGAAGTCCGGTGCTGTCATGCCTCCAAGTGTCCGTCGGCGAACATCACCTGCCGCACCTCGACCCCCAGGCCCTCGATCGCGGTGTCCGGGATCAGCGCCGCCAGCGCGATCGCCCGCTCCTTGTCCTCGCAGTCGATCAGGTAGAAGCCGCCCAGGTACTCCTTGGCCTCCAGGAACGGGCCGTCGGTCACCACCGGCTGGCCGTTGCGCACGGTCACCACGGCGGCCTGGGCCGGATCGGCCAGTGCCTGGGTGGTGATCAGCTCTCCGGACGCCTTCAGCGCCTCGATGAACTCGCCGTGGCCGTGGCCGATCGCCGCCTTCTCCTCGTCGGTCAGCGCGTCCATCACGGCCGGGTTGATGTGCAGGCTGATCAGGAACTTCATCTCGTGCTCCTCGTGTTCCTCGTGGTTCGCGGGCCCGGCTGGGCTCCTCGACCGGTGGTCGGAGCCGTCGCCGCGGTCTTGACGTCCTCCGCCGGACGTTCGGAGGAATCTTCGCGGCCGGATCGCCACCTCGCACCTCGCACATCTCCGCATGGCCCGCATCGGGAGGGCCGGGGGCCGGGAATCGTCCCGCCGTCACCCGGGAGTGTGATGGTCACGTCACCTCGGGCGCCGCTACTGTGGCCCGGTGGCGGAGCGTCACATGGAGCGGGTGGGCCGTCCCGGCCGGTCCCGTCGGGAAGGGCAGTCATGAAAAGCACTCGTCGTGTGTTCGGAGCGGTGCTCGCCGCCGCCGCCCTGGCCGCCTGCGCCCCGTCGACGTCGCCCGCTGCGGCCTCGATCGCCGCGCCGGCCGCCTCGGGGTCCGAGGGAGCCAGGGGAGCCGCGCCGGCCGCGGTGGCGAGCGGGAAGGCGGCCTGGACCGGCCAGTTCCGCGGTTACGGGACGGACCAGTGGAAGCACGCCTGGGGCGCGGTCGACCAGGGGACGTGGGGCGGTTCGGACCTGAGCGCGGTCGACGACGCGGCCGCTCCCGGGGGCGGCTCGGCGCTCCAGGTCACCTACGGTGCCGGGTCCTCCTCCAACCAGTGCACCGACTGCCCGAACCCGGGCGGCGGCCAGTTCTACACGGATCTGACCACCCTGGGCCTGTCCGCCCTGGCCCAGGGCGAGACGCTGGACCTGAAGTACTCCCTCAAGTTCCCGGCCGGCCGGGACTGGGGCAAGGCGGGGAAACTGCCCGGGCTGTACGGCGGCAAGATCGGCGAGGAGTCGGGCGGCAACCACGGCGCGGGCTGGTCGACGCGCTACATGTGGCGCGGCGCCAAGGGCGTGCCGGACAACGGCGAGGTCTACCTCTACACCCCGACCAACTCCGGCCCGACCGGCTACGGGGTGGACGAGGGGCTCGGTGACTGGCGGTTCCAGGCCGACGGCGCGTGGCACAGCGTCGAGCAGCTGGTCGACCGCGGCACCGGGGACGTCACCGTCTGGTACGACGGCCGCCAGGTCTACGCGGCGCGCGGGGTGGCCTCGGGCATCGGCAGGATCCCCTTCGGCGGCGTGTTCTTCTCCACCTTCTACGGTGGCCACGACACCAGCTGGGGCCCGGCGAGCACCCAGCGCGCCTACTTCGCGGACTTCTCGCTGTCCTCCGGCGTCCAGCACTGACCGTCAGCCGACGGTCACCGTCACGGTGAAGGCCCGCTGCCCGGGCGGGCAGGCCAGCGCCTCGCCGCAGGTGGTGCGGTGGGCGGAGAGACGGGCGGTGCCGGGGGCGGTGGCGAGGAAACCGGCGGTGACCCGGCCGCAGCCGCCGCCCGGCCGGCAGGAGGGGGCGGGGGTGGTCGCGGTGGCGGTCGGACGCAGCGTCCGCGGGCTGTCGCCGGCGGCCGGGGACCAGTAGGTGCTGTGCAGCTCCACCCGGATGACGGTGCCGGGTGCCACCCGCACGGTCGTGCCGTCGGCGTGCTCGTCGAGCACCAGGGTGGGCGGGCCCGGCGCGACGGGGCCGGTGTTCGACGAGCAGCCGGCCGCCAGGGCGAGCAGGGCGGCCGCCGCGAGCGTTCGCACGGTCACGGCTCTCCTCCTTCGCGGGGTGCGGGGCGCAGCGGCGCCGGGGCGCGGTGCCGCCGGGGCGGGCCGTGGTGGCCCGCCCCGGCGGCGTCAGGGGCGTGGACGGGCGGTGGTCAGGAGACGGTCACGTCGTCGTAGTAGGTGTAGGTCGGGTCGCCCGGGTAGTTGTCGTCCACGTTGGTGAGGGTGAGCGTGTAGCTGTGGCCCGGGGTGACGGTGCCGGAGGCGGACTTCCAGCCGAGGCCGCTGGTGCAGGTCTTGGCGAGCACCGTGGTCGTGGTGTTGGTGGTGTTGTCCTTGAGGGTGGCGGTCGCCCAGTCGTAGGTGACGGTGTCCGGGCAGGTGACGTCGTACCAGAAGGCGACCTTGCTGCTGCCGGCCGGGGCGGTGAAGGTCTGGCCGGCCGTGGACGTGGTGGTGGGGCCGGTGGAGCCGAGCATCGCGCCGTAGCCGCCGGTGTGCTTGGCGGCGCTGGCGGCGGCGGCGCTGCCGGTGGAGGTCCAGCCGCTCAGGGTGCCGGTCTCGAAGCCGCCGTTGGTGAGGCCGCCGCCGCCCGCGGAGGTGACGGTCCAGCCGAAGGCGGCGGAGCCGGAGGCGCCGGTGGCGTCCTTGGCGGTGACCGTGACGCTCGCCGTGCCGGCGGTGGTCGGGGTGCCGCTGATCAGGCCGGAGGCGGAGATGGACAGGCCGGCCGGCAGGCCGCTCGCCGTGTAGGTGAGGGTCTGGCCGGAGGCGCTGTCGGTCGCCGCGATCTGGAGGCTGACGGCCTTGCCGGTGGTGCCGGCCTGGGCGCCAGGGTTGGTGACGGTGACGGTGTTGCCGGTCGTGCCGCCGACGATCGGGTGGGACATCTCGCAGCCGCCCGCACCGCTGTTGAAGTCGTTCGCCCAGGTCGACTGCATGGCGAAGCTGCCGGTGGTGAAACCGACGTTCGCCGACGCGCCCTGGCCGCTGCTGACCCAGGCGCACTTGTCGCCGTTCTCGGCGCCGCTGCTGTCGGTCCAGCCGCCGGCCGGGTTCTGGTCGGTGATGGTCTCGGCGTACTCGTGGCCCTCGACAATGGTGACGCCGTCCAGGGTGCCGGCCGTCCCCGCGTTGACGAAGCCCTGGCCGCAGCCGGAGCCCGCGTCGGTCACGTACGGCAGGTTGGTGAAAGCCAGTTCGCCGTACGGGGAGGAGACGGCGCCGCCGGTGAGCGTGGTGTCGCCGGTGTAGTCGTGCCAGGCGCAGAAGTTGCCGGACGCGGTGTTGAAGCCGTCGGGGGTGGTGCCGGTGGGGGAGACGACGACGTACTGGTCGTTCCGGTTGGCCGCGGCGGTGGTGTTGCCGAAGTGGCCGGACGCCTTGACCGCCTCGGCGCCGATCTGGTTGCCGGTCGCGGCGGCGGGCGCCGCGGCGGAGGTGTCCACCCAGACGCCGGCGAGCGCGCCGCCGGTGGGGTAGGCGACGTGCGCGGAGCTGCCCGGGCAGGTCTGGGAGCCGGTGGTGACGCCCTCGCAGTACTGCGTCATGACGCCGGACCAGAGTTCGCTGCCTGCGCCGATGCCCTTGAACAGCTGCTGGAGGCGCGGGGCCATGCCCTTGGCGTCGCCGCTGAGCGTGGTGTTGCCGTTGGCGTCGGTGCCGGAGCTGCCCCACTGGGAGCCCCAGAACACCAGGTAGACGTGCTCCGGTCCGGTGGTCACGCCGATGCTCGGACTGCCCGCCCCGCCACCGTAGTTGAGGTTGTTGGCGGAGGTGGCGTTCGGTGCGGCCTGCTGGCCGCGGAGCGGGACGGCGCCGTGCCGGTACGGGTGGTTCGCCGACGCCGTGGGGTGCGCGGCGTCGTCGGGCTGCGCCTGGGCGGGTGCCGCGGTGAAGCCGGCCGCCGCGAGGGCGAGCGCGGCGACGCCGGTGAGCGCCGCCCGTCCGGCGTGACGGAACGTGGGGGTTCGGCCCATGTGAGGGTTGCCTCTCTCATGCCGACCGCCCGGGCACCGGTGGGTGACGGGTGGTCGCGAAGGACAGGGAGAGGCCGGAGGCGGTGGAAATGCCTGGATGACCCGCCGCACAACGGATCACCGGGGGGAAACAGGCCCGCCTCGGCCGCCGAGAAGCAAAGCAGCCGCCGGAGAACTGGGTCAACGAGCCTGACGGTAAAGTGAGTTGCCTTGATTCCCGCGTAATGGAAAAGCCCCCAGATGGAGGGGGCGGCGGTTCGGATTCTCCGAGCCCGCACACTGTATGCGGGTTTCCGTTAACCGTATGAACGGCCTTGGCCAAAAACGGATTTGATGGTGAGAAACAGGTAAGACGTTAGTCGCCGGGCAGGCACGCGCGCAAGCGCGAGCCTCCGACGTGTGGAGACCGCCTCCCTTGTATGTGGGGGGCGGTCTCCAACATCACCAGGGGGGGCTGGCGAAACGTCGGTGTTGATTGATGAAGCCGGTTCAGGCCATGAGCGCGGCGTTGCGCAGCCGGGCGGCGGACCGGGCCAGGAAGAACGCCGCGAGCAGGGCGGGGCAGAAGCCCACCGCGCAGGCGGCGAGGACGGCTGCCACGGTCAGGCCGCCCGGGGACACGACGGCGGCGGCGATGCCGGCCAGCGGAGTGACCAGGACGGGGGAGAGCAGCAGCAGGGCCGCCAGCCGCTTCTCCCGGCGGCTCCACTGCGTGGACCGCCAGACCCTGCTCGCGGCGATGACGGCGGCGGCCAGCGCGAGCGGGGGCCCGACGACCGGGACGAACGACAGCGGAACCGGCAGCACCGCGAAGACCAGGGTGCGGACGGTGCGGCCGCGGCTCTCCGGCTCCGGTCGGGCGCCGCCCTCCTCGTCGAGCGCGGCGTCGGCGATCTGCCGGGGGCTGCCCAGCTGCTCCAGGACCCGCCGGACGGCGGCCTCGTCGGCGGGGTCGCACTCGGCGAGCGAGACCTCGACGTGCTCGCGCAGGTCCGCGAGCAGTTCGCGGCGGCGCTCCTCGGGCAGCGGGGCGGTGTACCGGGCGACTGCGTCCAGGTGGGCGCGGACCAGGGGGTGCTCGATGGGGTTGTTCACGGGTTCTCTCCCGGGGCCAGGACGTGGTCGACGGTTTCGCGGAAGGCGGGCCACAGCGTGGTGAACTCCTCCAGTGCGCTGCGGCCGGTGTCGGTGAGGGTGTAGTACCGGCGGGACGGGCCGCTGGCCGAGTCGCGCAGGAAGGTGTCGGCGAGGCCGGCCCGGCGCAGCCGGGACAGCAGGGGGTAGATGGTGCCCTGGCTGGTCGCCAGCATCGGGAACCGGCCGAGCTCCTGCAGCAGCTCCACCCCGTACCGGGGGCCGTCCCGCAGCAGCGCCAGGACGCAGTACTCCAGTACGCCCTTGCGCAGTTGCGTCGCCACCGGTCCGTCGGCCGTACCGGCGTCGCCGTCGTGGTGTGTGATGCCAGGTACCATGCGATGCAAGATAGCATGCGACGCCAGGTAGTGGGCGATCCGGACGCTGCTCGCCGCCGAGGGCCGCGGGAGCGGGGGTCACCTCACCCGGACGGCGGGTGGCAGCCGGACCGGCGCACGCCCCTCCACCGGGCCTTCCGACGGGCGCGACCGCCCCACCGCCCCTAGGGTCTGTGGTGCGTTGACCGTGCCGAGCGCCGGGGCGCACGCCGCCCCGCCGTCCGCCGGGGCGCGCCCGGTAACCCGAGAGGTGGACCGCTCCATGCACACCGTCGTCCGCGGCGCCGGCGCTTTCGGCCTGGCCGCGCTGCTGCTCGCCTCCGCCGCCGGCTGCCAGGGCGACGCCCGCTCCGCCGTCGAGCCCGCGCCGACCTCCCCGGCCTCCCCGGCCGGTTCGCCCGGTTCGCCCGCCGCGTCCGCGACCGGACTCGCGGCCCAGCGGCTCGACTGGCAGGCCTGCCCGGCCCCCAGCCCCGCGCAGGGCAGCGGCACCGCGCCCGCCGGTGACTGGCAGTGCGCCACCCTCAAGGCGCCGCTCGACCACGGCAAGCCGGACGGCCCGACCATCGACCTGGCCATGATCCGGAGCCGGGCGAAGGACGAGAAGCACCGGATCGGCTCGCTGCTGTTCAACTTCGGCGGCCCCGGCGCCTCCGGCGTCGCCACGCTGCCCGCCCTCGCCGCCGACTACGCCTCCCTCAACGCCCGTTACGACCTGGTGAGCTTCGATCCCCGTGGGGTCGGTGCCAGCGCCGGGGTGAGCTGCCTGGACGACAAGGCGATGGACACCACCCTGGAAATCGACAACACCCCCGGGACCCCCGACGCGGTGAAGGCGCTGGACGCCAGCAACGCGCAGTTCACCGCCGCCTGCGAGCACAACTCCGGTCCGGTGCTGCCCTACGTGGACACCGAGAGCGCCGCCCGCGACCTCGACCTGATGCGGCAGGTGCTCGGCGACCAGAAGCTCTTCTACTTCGGCATCAGCTACGGCACCCAGCTCGGCGGCGTCTACGCGCACCTGTTCCCGCAGGAGGTCGGCCGGATCGTCCTGGACTCGGTCGTCGACCCGACGAAGGACCCGCAGCAGGCCGCGCTCGGCCAGGCCCAGGGCTTCCAGCTCGCGTTCGACAACTTCATGAAGGCCTGCGCCGCCGAGGAGGCCGCCGCCTGCCCGACGGGTGCCGGCGGCGTCGAGGGCACGGCGGCGGTCACGGCGCTGCTGCAGAAGCTGGAGCAGTCCCCGCTGCCCACCACCAGCGGGCGGCAGCTCACCGAGACCCTGGCCGTCACCGGGATCGCCGCGGCCCTGTACAGCGAGGAGACCTGGCCCGTCCTGGCCGCCGGGCTCACCGAGGCGATGCAGCAGGGCACCGGCAACACACTGCTCCAGCTCTCCGACGCGATGTTCGGGCGCGACCCGCAGGGGCGCTACACCAACCTGAGCGCCGCCAACCGGGCGATCAACTGCGTGGACGCCCGGCAGCGCTACTCCGACCAGGACGTCGAACAGCAGCTGCCGCAGTTCCGCACCGCCTCCCCGGTGTTCGGTCCCTACTCCGCCTGGGGCCTGACGAGCTGCACCGGCTGGCCGGTGCCGGGCAAGGCCGACCACCCGGACGTCTCCGCCGCCGGCGCGGCCCCGATCCTGGTGGTCGGCACCACCGGCGACCCGGCCACCCCGGTCGAGGGCGCCCACGCGATGGCGCAGCAGCTCGGCCCGGGCGTCGGCGTCAACGTCACCCTCCAGGGCGAGGGCCACGGCGGCTACAACACCGGCGACCCGTGCCTGAAGCAGGCCGTGGACGCCTACCTGCTGGACGGCACCGTGCCGGCCGACGGGAAGACCTGCAGCTGAGAAGTGGCCCACCACGATGGTGATCGATTGGCCCTGGAAAGCGGTCCACTCGGCGCCTAGGCTTTTCACCGTGACCACCAAAGTCGATTTCTACTTCGATCCGATCTGCCCGTTCGCCTGGATCACCTCCCGGTGGATCCTGGAGGTCGAGCGCCACCGCGAGCTCGACCTCACGTTCCGGGTGATGAGCCTGTCCGTCCTCAACGAGGGCCGCACCGACCTGCCCGAGCGCTACCAGCGCCTGATGACCACCGGCTGGGGCCCCGTCCGGGTCTGCATCGCCGCCGCCGAACAGCACGGCGAGCACGTGCTGCGCGACCTGTACACCGAACTCGGCACCCGCCTGCACGACCAGGACCGGCCCGCCGACGACGCCGTCATCCGGGAGGCCCTGGTCGCGGCCGGACTGCCGGAGGAACTCGCCGCCGCGGCCGACAGCACGGCGTACGACCTCGCGCTGCGCAAGAGCCACCACGAGGGCATGGACCCGGTCGGCGAGGAGGTCGGCACGCCGACCATCCACGTCGACGGCGTCGCCTTCTTCGGCCCGGTGCTGAGCGCCATCCCGCGCGGCGAGGACGCCGTCCGGGTCTTCGAAGGGGTGCGGCTGCTGGCCGGCTACCCGAACTTCTTCGAGCTCAAGCGGACCCGGACCGGCTCGCTCGACTTCTCCTGACGGCGCCGCCGGCCCCCGCGCCGGGGCCGACCGGTTCGTCCTGAACCTCCCGTCCGGGCCCTTCTCCCCCCACCATGGAGAGGAGGGCCCGGCGGCGGAGAGGCGGTGAGCGTGGATGATCACCCGAATCCGGCTGCGCGCCGCCCGCCACCCCGCGACCCCGCCGCCCCCGGGCAGGGGCCCCGAGCGGCCCCGCACCCCCGGCGGCCCTCCGCCGCCCAAGCCGCCCGCGCCCGCGATGCGCCGCTGGCTGCTGCCCGTCGCCGTCCTGGTGACCCTGCTGCTGCTCATCCTGTTCTCGCGCTCCGGCTCGACCGGCGCCAGCTACGGCTACACCGACTTCCTCAACCGGGTCGGCGCCGGGCAGGTGAAGACCGTGGACATCACCGACACCGGCGGGGTCACCGGCACCCTCAAGGACGGCACGCACTTCACCAGCCAGATCCCGACCGCCCTGGACACCTCCCAGCTCAGCGGCGAGCTGGCCGGTCAGCACGTCGACGTCACCGCCAGCCGCAGCGGCGGCAGCTCGATCTGGTCCACGCTGCTGCTGTTCCTGCCGCTGCTGCTCTTCGGCGGGCTGTTCCTGTGGTCCGGCCGGATGGCCGCCCGCTCGCTCGGCGGCGGCCTGAGCGCCATCGGGCGCTCCCGCGCCAAGATCATCGAGGCCGAGCGGCCCGCCACCCGCTTCGCCGACGTCGCCGGGTACGAGGGCGTCAAGCAGGAGGTCAGCGAGGTGGTCGACTTCCTGCGCAGCCCCGAACGCTACGCCGCCGCCGGCGCCAAGGGCCCGCGCGGGGTGATCATGGTCGGCCCGCCCGGCACCGGAAAGACCCTGCTCGCCCGGGCCGTCGCCGGAGAGGCCGAGGTGCCCTTCCTCTCCGTGACCGGCTCCGGCTTCGTCGAGATGTTCGTCGGCGTCGGCGCCTCCCGCGTCCGCGACCTCTTCGACGAGGCCCGCAAACGCGCGCCGTCCATCATCTTCATCGACGAGATCGACGCCGTCGGCGGGCGCCGCGCGGGCGGCACCCGGCTCGGC
The DNA here is from genome assembly GCF_056435365.1 of Kitasatospora sp. NPDC043949. Classification (NCBI taxonomy): domain Bacteria; kingdom Bacillati; phylum Actinomycetota; class Actinomycetes; order Kitasatosporales; family Streptomycetaceae; genus Kitasatospora; species Kitasatospora sp. NPDC043949. The sequence continues at coordinate 32,078 of NZ_JBWKEQ010000039.1, forward strand.
GGCAACGACGAGCGCGAACAGACCCTCAACCAGCTGCTCTCCGAGATGGACGGCTTCGACCCGACCACCGGCATCGTCGTCATCGCCGCCACCAACCGCCCGGACGCCCTCGACCCGGCCCTGCTGCGCCCCGGCCGGTTCGACCGCCAGGTCACCGTCCCGCTGCCCAACCAGGCGGAACGGGCCGCGATCCTCGCCGTCCACGTCCGCGGCAAGACCCTCGCCCCCGATGCCGACCTGAACCGCATCGCCCGCGGCACACCCGGCTTCTCCGGCGCCGACCTCGCCAACCTGGTCAACGAGGCCGCCATCAACGCCGTCCGCGCCGACCGCGCCACCCTCACCGCCGACGACCTCGACACCGCCCGCGACCGCGTCCTGCTCGGCCGCCGGGACTCCTCCAACGCGCTGCTGCCCGAGGAGCGCCACGCCGTCGCCGTCCACGAGTCCGGGCACGCCCTGACCGCCGCGCTGTGCGAACACGCCGACCCCGTCGCCAAGGTGACCATCCTCCCGGCCGGCGTCTCCCTCGGCGCGACCGAACAACTCCCCGAAGCGGAACGCCACCTGTACACCGAGGGCTACCTGATCGACCTGATCACCGTCCAGCTCGGCGGGCGGGCAGCCGAGCTGGTGGTCTTCGGCGAGGGCTCCACCGGCGCCGCCAACGACCTCGCCCACGCCACCGGCGTCGCCACCCGGATGGTCCGCGAATTCGGCCTCTCCCCGGAACTCGGCCCGGTCGGCTACTCCAGCGGCTCCCCGAACTACCTCGGCGACGGCCCCGAGGACCTGTTCCGCCGCCCGTACTCCGAGCAGACCCAGCGCGCCGTCGACGAGGCGGTGGCCCGCCTGCTGCGCCGCGCCGAACGCCGCGCCGTCGACCTGCTCCGCGAACACCGCCACCACCTCGACGAACTGGCCGCCCTGCTGGTCGCCCAGGAGACCGTCGACGGCGCCGTCGTCCTCGACATCCTGCGGCACCCCGCGTAGGCGCTCGCCCCGGCCCGCCGCAGCACCGCCACCACCTCGTCGAATGCGTCGAACCCGCTGGTAGCGTCCAGGGCGGGCACCCACCGTGTCACCTTCACCCGGGAGTCGATATGACCGAAACCCTGTCCGCCGACCTCCAGCGGGAGATCGCCCGCACCCTACGGGTGGCCCCCGTGCCGAGCCCCGAGCAGGAGGCCGAGCGCCGGGCCGACTTCCTCGCCGACCAGCTCCGGGCGGCCGGCGCCCGCACGCTGGTGCTCGGCATCAGCGGCGGCGTCGACTCCACCACCGCCGGGCGGCTCTGCCAGCTCGCCGTCGACCGGCTGCGCGCCGCCGGACACCAGGCCGAGTTCTGCGCCATGCGGCTGCCCTACGGCACCCAGGCGGACGAGGCGGACGCCCGCCGCGCACTCGACTTCATCCAGCCGGACCGGACCCTGACCGTCGACATCAGGCCCGCGACCGACGCCGCCCTCGACGCGCTGGCGTCCGCCGGCCTCACCTTCGCCGACCGCTCCCACGAGGACTTCGTCCGCGGCAACGTCAAGGCCCGCCAGCGGATGGTGGCCCAGTACGCCGTCGCGGGCGCCACCGGCGGCCTGGTCGTCGGCACCGACCACGCCGCCGAGGCGGCCGTCGGCTTCTTCACCAAGTACGGTGACGGCGCCGCCGACGTGATGCCCCTGGATGGACTGACGAAGCGTCAGGTCCGCTCCCTGGCCGAGGCCTTGGGGGCTCCGGCGGACCTCGTCCACAAGACTCCCACCGCCGACCTGGAGACCCTCGCCCCCGGCCGCCCAGACGAGGACGCCCTCGGCGTCCCCTACGAGGCCCTGGACGACTTCCTGGAGGAGCGGCCGGTGAGCGAGGAGGTCTTCCGCACCGTCCTCGGCCACTACCGCCGCACCGAGCACAAGCGCCGCCCGCCCGCCACCCCGGCGTAGGGCGTGTCTTCAGGCCGGGTGGGGACACCACCGTCGGCAGCCCCGGTGACGACCCGGGCGGGGGCGTGGTTACGTACGGGGAACAGGCTTCGACATCGAAGGGGGACGGCGTGGACGAGGTGACATCGCGTCCGGTGGCATGGGTGGTCGGCGGTCGGGAGGAAGTCCGGGACGACGGCTGGGGGAGCGTCGGGGCGGTGATCCGGGTGGACGGCGCGCAGTTCGGTGAGGAGGCGCTGTACGGGCTGGCGGACTTCTCGCACCTGGAGATCGTGTACCACTTCGACCGGGTGCCGGCCGACAGGGTGGAGACCGGTGCCCGGCGCCCGCGCGGCAACCCGGACTGGCCGCTGGTCGGCATCTTCGCCCAGCGCGGCAAGAACCGCCCCAACCGGCTCGGCGTCTCGCGCTGCCGACTGGTCCGGGTGGAGGGCCTGGACCTGCACGTGACCGGGCTGGACGCGGTGGCCGGCACGCCGGTGCTCGACATCAAGCCCTACCTGGCCGAGTTCGGCCCGCGCGGAGAGGTCCGTCAGCCCGCCTGGTCGGCCGAGCTGATGCGCGCCTACTACGTCGCCGAGACGGACTGACGCACGGACGGGTCGGCGCCGGTTGGGGTGAGGAGTTCACGCCGGGGAGGTCGCGGACACCCTGGTGGGCCGTGCCGGCACCCCCGCCGACGTCGCCGAGACGGGCCCCAGGGGCGGGCGGTCAGTCCCCGTCGGTGTCGGCGGCCGCGGTGGGGGAGCCGCCGGACTTGATGCCGAGCTTGGCCTCGGCTGTGGTCCAGTCGGTGGCGATGGCCTGCTGGGCGGCGGCGAGGGTGGCCTGGCCCTTGCAGATCGCGGTGTGCAGGTGCGTCTCCACCGAGTCCTTGGGGTTGTTGGGGCCCTTGCCCGGGACATGGCCGGGGGAGGGCGGCTGCACCCACAGGTTGCGCGGGTCGTTGGGGTCGCCGCCGAGTTGCAGGCTGATCAGGTGGTCGTACTCGGCGTCGCCCATCGGGCCGGTGTAGCCGTAGGACTTGGCGTTCTCGGCCTTCTCCTTGCCGGTGATGTTCGCCGGCGGGCGGATCGTCGAGGTGTAGCCGCCCGGCTTGCAGATGGTGTCGTTGATGTTGCCCTGGTTGACCGCCGGGCTGATCGCGCCCGGGGTGCACTTCGGGTCGGGCAGCGGCTGCTTGTCCGCGGTGTAGCGGTACGTGCAGCTGCCCGGCGCGGGCTGCGGCTGGACGTCGTAGGAGCTCTTCGGGCCGGCGCCGGTGACGATCGCCGCCGGGGCGGGCGGCGCTCCGGCGGCTGCGGCGTCGGCTGCGGGCGGGGCGTCGGTGGCGGAAGAGGCCGGGCCGTGTCCGGCCGGCCGGGCAGTGTGGCCGCCGCCGGACGAGCAGCCTGAGGCTGCGGCGAGCAGGGCGGCCACGGCTATGGCCAGGGCGGCGCGGGCGGGAGCCGGCACGGGTTCCTCCAGATCGGGGCGGTGGGGCGCGGGGCGGGCCGACGGACCTGCCGGTTGCCGCGCCAGCGGACACTACCGCCTGGAGGGGCCGAAGGGGTGACGGCACGTCCGGGCGCGGGAGGACCACTCAGGGCGTGCGGAATCGTTGACCAGTACGGTCCCTGGGCCGTGCGCCTGGGCAGCCGAGACGGCCGGGTTCTCGGCTACGACGCCGTCCAGCGGAAGTTCGCCGGTGCGGTGACCCTGACCGGCTACGAGGTGGCCGAGGTGTACCTGGTCGGGCCCAAGGGCGACGGCTCGTCCCTCCGGGTGGTCGGCTTCTGACCGCGGTGCCGCTGCGGGGCTGAACCCGGCCCCGCAGCGGTGGGCCCCACTGCGTCGACGGGCCCTACTGCGTCGCGATCCAGTCCGTGACCAGCGTGTCCAGCACTCCCAGCGGCAGGCTGCCGTGCCCGATCAGCTGGTGGTGGAACTCCCGGATGTCGAACCGGGCGCCCAGCGACGCCTGCGCGCGCTCGCGGTGCCGGACGATCTCCCGGCGGCCGATCAGGTACGCGGTCGCCTGGCCCGGCCAGGCGAGGTAGCGGTCGATCTCGTTGCGGACGTTGGCCTCGGTGGTGGCCGTGTTGTCCCGCATGAAGGCGATCGCCCGCTCCCGGGACCAGCCGTAGTGGTGCAGTCCGGTGTCCACGACCAGGCGCACGGCCCGCAGCGCGTCGAGCGACAGCATGCCGAAGCGGGAGAGGTCCGAGCTGTACAGCCCCATCTCGTCCGCGAGCCGCTCGGTGTACAGGCCCCAGCCCTCGACGTGGGCGGTCAGCTGGCCGCTCGGCCGGCGCCGGAACTCCGGCAGGTGGTGCAGCGTCTGGGCGACGGCGATCTGCAGGTGGTGCCCGGGCACGCTCTCGTGGAAGGCGATCGCCTCGTACTCGTACCTGAACCTGGTCTGCGGGCGCAGCGTGTTGATCCAGTGGGTGCCGGGCAGGCCGCCCGGGCCCGGCGGCTGGTAGTAGGCCAGTGGCCCGGTCTCCGCCTCGATCGGGTCGATCTCCCGGGTCACGCAGTCGGCGATCGGGTAGGCCCGGAAGTAGTCGGCCGAGGCGCGGCGGGCGCGCTCCAGCGCCTCGTCGACCAGGGTGATGATCTCCTCGGCGCTGTCGAAGCGCAGCGCGCGGTCCTCCCGTAGCGCGGCCAGCACGGCGTCGGGGCCGGTGATGCCGAGCACCTTGCCGCCCAGCTCGGCGAACTCCGCGCGCAGCTGCGCCAGGGTGTCCAGGCCGATCCGGTGGACCTCCTCCGGGGTGAGCCCGGGCCGGGTGTAGCGCGTGACGGCGTCGGCGTAGCCCTCGGTGCCGCCGGGCACGTGACAGACCCCGGCCCGGTCGTCCGGCCGGGCGTCCGCGGCCAGCCGCTGGGCCAGGCCGGCCCGGTAGCGGGCCACGGCCGGGCGCACGCCGTCGCGGACGATCACCTGGCCCCGGTCGAACTCCGGGCGGCCGTGCAGCGCGCGCAGCAGCTGGTCGTCGTCCGGGCCGGTGACCAGGTACGCGTCGAGCTGGTCGAGGGCGGCATCGACGCCGCTGCGCAGTGGCGTGCGGCCCTCGGCCGCGGCGTCCAGGTGGAGCTGCAGGGCGGCGTCGAAGTAGCCCGGCAGGCCGGCCAGCCGCTCCAGGTACGCGTCGGCGCCCTCCTGGTCGACGGAGGTCATGGCGAGCGAGGTGAAGGCCTCGTTCTGCGGCGCGGTGATGGTCGCCGAGATGCTGAAGTCGCCCAGCCCGTGGGTGATCCGGCCGGTGCCGTTGTCGATCAGCCGCCCGAGCACGCGGTGGGTGACCAGGTCCTCGCCGGCCAGCGCGTCCACCGGGATCGCGGCCAGTCGCGTCCCGAAGCCCGCCAGCGCGTCCCGGTGGCGCAGCGCGGCCGCGCGGGACGGGTCGGGCACCTCGTGGGCGTAGCCCTCGACCCCGCTCAGCGTCGCGTCGAACGGGGCGTGGGCGTTCTCGGCGGCGAAGTACTCCTCGGCCAGGGCGGCGAGTGCGGTGGGGGCGGTGAGCGCGGCGGGTCCGTCGTGGTGCGGTTGGTCGGTCATGCGCGCTCCCCGGTCCGGTGTGGTCAGAGTGACGGGGGTTGCCTGGGCGCCCCGGTGGCGCCGATTATTCGGAGTCGGCGGCGGCGCGGTCAATACGCGGCGCGGGGAAAGCGGTTCTCCCCGGCGCCCGGTGCGCCGCCGCCGACGCCCCGTCAGCGGTAGCCCTCCGGCGCGGCCGGCTTGCCCGCGTCCTGCACCTCGACCAGGTAGCGCCAGCAGTCCGGCCGGCTGCCGTCGCGGTCGGTGAAGCCGTACTCCAGGGCCAGCTGCCCGCTGGACACCGACCCGCCGTTCCAGCGGGAGACCTCGGGGTCGGCGGCGAGGGCGGCGACCGCCCGGCCGACGAAGTACGGGCTCTCGGAGATGCCGAAGTGCGGCTCCCGGGCCACGGCGTCGCGCCAGTTCTCCTCGGTGACCCCGAAGTGGCCCAGCATGATCTCCGAGCGCATCCAGCCGGGCGTGAGCGCCAGGGCGGTGGCGCCGCGCGGGCCCAGCTCGTGGCCGAGAGCGAAGGCCATCCGCAGCACGGAGGCCTTGGCGAGGTCGTAGAAGAACGAGTTGCGGTAGGTGTCGCGGTTGTACTCGGCGGTGCCGTCGGTCATCTCGACGACCAGGCCGCCCGGGCGGCGCAGCAGCAGCGGGAGGGCGTGGTGGCTGGTGACGGCGTGCGTCTCCACCGCGAGGCGGAGCAGCCGCAGGCCGTCGTCCAGGTCGTGCTCCCAGACCGGGACGTTCCAGCCGAACAGGTTCTCGCCGCCCCAGATGTCGTTCACCAGGACGTCCAGCCGGCCCTGCTCGGCGTCGATCCGCTGCACCAGGGCGGCCACCTGGGACGGGACCAGGTGGTCGGTCGGCACCGCGATGCCCCGGCCGCCGGCCGCGGTGACCAGGTCCGCGGTGTCCTCGATGGTCTCCGGCCGGTCGTACTCCGAGCGCTTCTCGCGGGTGCTGCGCCCGGTCACGTACACCGTCGCCCCGGCGGCGCCCAGCTCCACCGCGATGCCCCGCCCGGCCCCCCGGGTCGCCCCCGCGACCAGGGCGATCCGACCGTCCAGCACTCCCGCCGCCCCTGTTGCCCCTGCTGTCTGTGCCATCCGCAAGCTCCCTGTCCGCATGTCCGCCGACGACTGTGCCGACGCCCGTGGAACGGACGTCGGCACCAGCCTTGCGCAGGGGTCTGACAATCGGGCCCGGCCGGCGGCCGGAGCGCGCGGGTCAGCCGGCCTTGGCGGCCTTGGCAGCCTTGGCGGCAAGCGCCGCGGCGTCCTTCTCCTGCTTCTCCTTGATCCGGGCGGCCTCCTTGCGGACGTCCACCTGGTTGGCGCGCTCGTGCTGCAGCCAGAGCGGGTTCTCGGCCTTGACGGCCTCGATCTGCTCGGTGGTGAGCGCCTCGGTCACGCCGCCGCGGGCCAGGCCGGCGATGGAGACGCCGAGCTTGGCGGCGACCACCGGGCGAGGGTGCGGGCCGTTCTGGCGCAGCTCCTGGAGCCACTGCGGCGGGTCGGCCTGAAGCGCGTTGAGCTCCTCGCGGGAGACCACACCCTCCTGGAAGCCGGTCGGCGCCGCGTCGAGGTAGATCCCCAGCTTCTTGGCGGCGGTGGCCGGCTTCATGGTCTGGCTGGTCTTCTGCTTGAGCGATGTCATGGTGACAAGGGTAAGGGAGTGCGCGGGCGCTCCCGGTCACGGTCGGTAGCCTTGCCCTGTGACAGACATGCAGGTGAACCCGTCCTTCCGGCTCGCGTACGTCCCGGGCGTGACCCCCGGCAAATGGGTCCGGGTGTGGTCCGAGCGGCTCCCGGACGTGCCGCTCGACCTCCTCGCCGTCCCGGCCGGGGACGGCGAGGCGACCCTGCGCGAGGGCACCGCGGACGCCGGGCTCGTCCGGCTGCCCGTCGACCGGGACGTGCTCAGCGCGATCCCGCTCTACGCCGAGACCACCGTCGTGGTCTTCCCCAAGGACCACTGGCTCGCGGCCGCCGAGGAGGTCGCGCTCGGCGACCTCGCGGAGGAGGTGGTGTTCCACCCGCTCGACGACACCCTCGGCTGGCCGGGCGGGCTGCCCGGCCGCCCGGCGATCGAGCGCCCGGCGAGCACCGCCGACGCCGTCGAGCTGGTCGCGGCCAACGTCGGCGTGCTGCTGGTGCCGCAGTCGCTGGCCCGGCTGCACCACCGCAAGGACCTCACCTTCCGGCCGGTCGCCGAGGCGCCGCAGTCCCAGGTGGCGCTCGCCTGGCTGGAGGAGCGCACGACGGACCTGGTCGAGGAGTTCATCGGCATCGTCCGGGGCCGCACGGTCAACAGCTCGCGCGGGCGCGGCGCCCAGCCGGCGGCCGAGCCCCAGAAGGCCGCGGCGCCGCGCAAGTCCCAGCCGCAGAAGTCCGGCCAGCAGAAGGCGGGTCAGCACAAGGGCGGCCAGCAGAAGGGCCGGCCGAAGCCCGCGGCGGGCGGCCGGGGTGCGGCCGCCGCCAAGCGCGGCAAGCCGAAGCGCCGCTCCTAGTCGGAAGCCCGGGTTCGTCCGGGTGCTGGCCGGGGCCCGGCGGGGCGCGTACCGTCGGGCCCGGGCGCTGCCCGCCCCGTCCGGCCGAGGGGTTGAAGGAGCGGGGCCATGTGGCACGACCTGGTGATCGTCCAGATTCCGATCGTGGAGAAGATCCTCCGCACGATCGCGGTCTACGCCCTGATCCTGATCCTGTTCCGGATCGCGGGAAAGCGCGGGCTGGCGGGCCTGAACACCTTCGACATGGTGGTCATCTTCCTGCTGTCCAACGTGGTGCAGAACGCGATCATCGGCAATGACAACAGCCTGCTCGGCGGCGCCATCGGCGCGGTCACCCTGATCGCGGTGAACGCCGCCGTCACCCGCTGGCTGGCCCACGACCCGCGTGCCGCCCGGCTGTTGGAGGGCACCCCGACCACCGTGGTGCGCGACGGCAAGCTCGTCCCGGGCGCGCTGCGCGGGCTGGCGCTGCGCGCGTCCGAGATCGAGCACGCCGTCCGCGTCCAGAACGGCGACACCATCCGCGACGTCGCGGTCGGGCGGCTGGAGCCCGACGGCCAGCTGGTGATCAGCCTCAAGCCCGCCGAGCAGAGCGCCACCCGCGGCGACGTCGAGGACCTGCACCGACGGTTGGAGGCCATCGAGCGGCTGCTCACCACCCTGGCGGCCGACCGGCGCAGCGAGGACTGACCCGGCGGCCACCCCAGAGGTCTGGGATGGGAACGGCCGCACCCGGCCCGGCAAAATTGGCGTAGACCACTTCCGTCCACGCTCGCCGGACCGCCGTCCGGCCGGAGGAACGCATGCTGCGCAGACTCTCCTGGATCCCGGCCCTGACGGCCGTCCTGCTCGCCCTGGTGGCCGGGCCGACGGCCGGTACGGCATCCGCCGCGACCGAACGTGAATTCCTCCAGGGCTACGGGCAGTTGGTGCCGCTGCCGGCCCCGGTGACGCCGGCGCAGCAATGCGTCGAGCGGCGGCTGTTCCTGGACGCCGGCACGTACGCCTGGAGCTTCGGCACGCCGGGCGGCAACGTGCCGTCCCAGGACGTCCAGCTCTCCTCGGGCTGGTTCCGCTGGACGATCTGCGTGTACCCGCGGGCGTCCGTCTACGGCGCGACCACCTGGCTCGACCCGGAGACCCCCGGGCAGCCGCACCTGGAGCGGACCACCAGCTTCGACGTCACCTTCGCCTACACCTACACGTGGGACTCCATGCTCTACCGCTGGCAGGGCGTCCCCCGCCCGCCGCGCACCATGTGACGCATCGTCAGGAAAGGCTCCCGTCCGCCGCCCGCGCGGGGCGGGAGCCCCGGTCACCACGGCCGGCGGGCGAGGGTGGCCGTGAAGGGGCGGGGGGACAGCGAGGAGCTGCGGGTCGGGCGGACCGGGCGGCCGGGGGTGGGGGTGACGGTCCAGCGGGCCGCGATGGTGGCGATGGCGAGGGCGGCCTCGGTGGTGCCGAACACGTCGCCGATGCAGCGGCGGGGGCCGAGGCCGAAGGGGGCGTAGGTGCCGGGGGAGGGGCGGGTGTTGGTGAGCCAGCGGTCGGGGTCGAAGCGGGCGGGGCAGGCGAAGACGTCGGCGCGGCGGTGCAGCAGGTACGGGCTGAACAGGATGGTCGCGCCGGCCGGGACGCGGTGGCCGCCGAGTTCGGCGTCGGCGGCGACGACGCGGCTGAGGATCCACACCGGCGGGTAGAGCCGCAGCGTCTCGGTGACCACCCGGGCGGTGAGCGGCAGGGCGGGCAGGTCCTCGTGGCGGGCGGGGCGGCCGTCGAGCACGGTGTCCAGCTCGGCGTGCAGGCGGTCGCGGATGGCCGGGTGGGCGGCGAGCAGGGTCCAGGCCCAGGAGAGGGTGGCGGCGGTGGTCTCCATGCCGGCGAGCAGGAAGGTGACCACCTGGTCGTGGATCTCGGCGTCGGTGAGCCCCCGCCCGTCCTCGTCGCGGGCGCTGAGCAGCATGGACAGCAGGTCGTCGTGGTCGGTGCCGGCGGCGCGGTAGTCGGCGATCAGCCGCCGGGTGACCTCCTTCAGGTCCTGCCGGGCGCGGCGGAAGCGGCGGTTGCCCGGGGTGGGGATGCGGTCGGCGCCGGGCAGCGGCATCATGACGCGCCGGCCGACGCCGCGGGTGATGACGTCCATGCTGTCGTGGACGGGCAGCGCGCCGGCCCGCTCGTGGGCGGCGAACAGGCAGCGGGCGGTCACCGCGGTGGTGAGGCGGTACATCGCGGCGGGGACGTCGACCACGTCGCCGTCGCTCCAGGAGGCGGTGGTACCGGCGATCTCCTCGGCCATCATCGCGGCGTAGCCGGGCAGTCGGTCGCGGTGGAACGCGGGTTGCAGCATGCGGCGTTGGCGCCGGTGCGCCGCGGCCGGGCAGGTGGCCAGGCCGTCACCGAAGACCTCGCGGGCCTTGTCGAGAACGAGCCCGCCCTTGTCGTAGGTGCGGTCCTCGGTGAGCAGTTGGCGGACCAGCTCGGGGTGGCAGGCGACGTACGCGTCCAGCGGGCCGAGCCGCAGCCGGACGAGGTCGCCGTGGGCGGGCAGGCCGGCGACGAACTCCAGCGGCCGGCGGACGAAGGCGGGGGCGTGGCCGAGCAGGGGGAGGGCGCCAGGAGCGGTGGCCGAGGTGTACTGGGTGGGCACGGGCGTCACCTTGGGGTGGGGGGTGGACCGGATCGGTTCGTGATCCGGCCTTTCCCCGGGGCCGTCGGCGAAACGATCTCCGACCGGCGGGTGGGGTGAACACGGGGGCGCATGCCGAACGCCCGTGCGCCGTCAGGGTTCGGCGGCGGGAGCCGGGGGTGGGGTATCCCTCGGCGCGGCCCCGCGCCTACACTGCGAACTCTTGCGCGACTACCGGTCAGTAGGGATTGGGGAGTTCGGATGACCGACGAGCGGGCCCACGGGTTCACCGACGACGCCCTCGGCGCGCACGACGCCGTGGCCCTGGCCGCCCTCGTCCGCGCCGGCGAGGTGGCCCCCGCCGAACTGGCCGCGGCCGCCGCCGCCCGCGCCGCCCGGGTCGACCGGACGCTCACCCCCGTCGCCCACCCGTCCTACGACCGGCCCCGGCTCGGCCCGGACGGCACCGACGGCCCGCTGTACGGCGTCCCCACCTTCCTCAAGGACAACGTCGACCTGCGCGGCCTGCCGACCGGTATGGGCAGCGAGGCCTTCCAGGCCCGCCCGGCCCGGCGCAACTCCCGCTTCACCGACCAGTTCCTCGCCACCGGCCTGGCCGTCCTCGGCAAGACCCGGCTGCCCGAGTTCGGCCTCAACGCCTCCACCGAGTTCGCCACCGCCCAGCCGGTGCGCAACCCGTGGAAGCCCTCGCACTCGGCCGGCGCCTCCTCCGGCGGCTCGGCCGCGCTGGTCGCCGCCGGAGTGGTGCCGATCGCGCACGCCAACGACGGCGGCGGATCGATCCGGATCCCGGCCGCCTGCTGCGGACTGGTCGGACTCAAGCCCACCCGGGGCCGCCTGGTCACCAACGCCCAGGGCGGCAAGCTGCCGATCGACCTCGTCACCGACGGCGTGCTCACCCGCTCCGTCCGCGACACCGCCGCCTTCTACGCCGCCGCCGAGCGCCACCACCGCAACCCCGCGCTGCCCCTGCTCGGCCTGGTCGAAGGCCCGGGGCAGCGCCGGCTGCGGATCGGACTGGTCGTGGACTCGCCGCTCGCCACCACCGACGGACCCACCCGCACCGCCGTCGAGCAGACCGCCGCCCGGCTGGAGGCACTGGGCCACCACGTCGAGGAGACCACCCTGCCGTTCGGCGAGGAGTTCTCCCGCGACTTCGTCCTCTACTGGGGCTACATCGCCTTCGCCATCGCGGTCAGCGGCCGGCTGATGCTGGACCGCAGCTTCCGGATCAACCGGCTCGACGGCCTGACCACCGGGCTGCGCAGGCTCTACCAGCGGGAGTTCCTGCACACCCCGGCCGTGCTGCGCCGACTGCGCGGCGCCGAAGCCGCGTACGCGGGCCTCTTCCGCACCCACGACGTGATCCTCTCGCCGGTCCTCGCGCACGCCGCCCCGCCGATCGGCCACCTCAGCCCGAACGTGGCCTTCGACGAGCTGATCGAGCGCCTCCAGCGCTACGTGGCCTTCACCCCGGTCAACAACGTGACCGGCGGCCCCGGCATCGCCCTGCCCACCGGCGCCGCGCCGAGCGGCCTGCCGATCGGTGTGCACATCTCGGCCGCGCACGGGCAGGAGCGGCTGCTGCTGGAGCTGGCCTTCGAACTGGAGGCGGACCGGCCCTGGCGGCGGATCCAGGACTGACCGGGCCTTCGCGGGGCGGACGCCAGGGCGGGCGCTCCAGGACTGACCCGGCCCCCGGCCGGCCCGGCCCTCAGACGGGCACCACCGCCCGCGCCGCCTGCACCTCGCGGTGCAGCCGGCCCAGCGCGCAGTCGGGCGGGAGGGCGTCCGGCCCGGCCTCGGGCAGCGGCCCGCCGCCGCGCAGCGCCCCGGCCAGGTCGCCCAGCTCCCGGACGACGGCGCCGACCTCGGCCGGGGACGGCGCCGGAGCGCCGTGCTCGACCCGGACCCGGGTGGCGGTCGTGGTGTCGACGATCCGCTCGACCGCGATCACCAGCGGCCACCAGGCCTCGGCCCGGGCCCCGACCGGTGGCGGTTCGGTGAGCGCCCGCTGGAACTCGCTGCGCACGGCGGACAGGTCCCGGTAGAGCCGCCGCCGGTACCGGGCGCGGGCCGGCTGGTCGGCCCCGGGCGCGGTGGTGAAGGCCAGCGAGACGTACGCGGCGGTGTCCGCGACGGCGTCGGCCAGCCGCTCCCCGATCCGGGTGTGCCAGGAATCCGGCCACAGCAGGTAGCCGGTCAGCAGCGCGATGCCGCAGCCGATCAGCGAGTCGTACAGCCGGGGCAGCACCAAGTGGAAGCCCCGGTGGTTGAGCAGGTCGGAGAGCAGCAGGATCACCGGGGTGATCGCTGCGGTCTGGAACGCGTACCCCTTCGCCGACAGCACCGGGATCAGGGTTGCCAGCGCCGCCATCACCGGCACGTCCCACCAGCCGTGCGGCACCTCGGCCAGCACCGGAATGGCGATCAGCAGCCCGGCGGCGGTGCCGAGCGCGCGCAGCACCGCCCGGGAGAACACCGAGCCGAAGTCGGGCTTCAGCACGAAGGTGACGGTCAGCGACACCCAGTACGAGCGGGGCACCGCGATCACCGACACCAGGATCTGGGCGAGGCCGATGCACAGCGCCAGCCGCAGCCCGTACCGCCAGGACGCCCGGGACAGCAACAGCGCGTGGGCGGCCCGGCGGGCGCGGACCTGCAGTGCGGCGGGCCGGCCGAGCGGGTCGTCGCCGGCGTACGGGTCGGGTGCGGGCTCGTGCGCGACGGCCCGGGCGTGGCCGATCGCGGCGACCAGGGCGCGGGTGGACGGTCCGGCCGGATCGGGCAGTCCGGGCGGCGGGGTCGACCCGACGCGGCCCCGCTCGACGGCCGCGGCCAGCTCGCGCACCGCCGCCGGGTAGGCGGGCGGCAGCGGACCGTACTCGCGCGGGCGCAGCTGTGCCGCCGAGGCGGCCTCCACCACCGGGATGGCAGCGTTGAGCTGGGCGAGCAGCCGGACCAGGGTGGGGGAGCGGCCGTGCCGGCGGGCCCGCCGGGCGAGCAGCAGATCGTAGGACTGGTTCAGCGACTGGGTGAGCGCCTGCCGCGCGTCGTCGGCTCCGGGGGTGCCGGCGGCCTCCAGGAAGTCGGCGACCGACCGGTAGGTGCCGGCCACGGCGAAGCGCTCCGGCGCGCCGCCGCGCAGCGGCCAGGCGAGCAGGGTGAGGCCGAGCACCAACAGGCCGCCGAGCAGCAGCAGTCCGGGCGGCAGCCACCAGGGGGAGGGCAGCGGCAGTCCGGCGCCGACCACCGCGTTGAGCAGCAGGAGCAGTCCGGACACCGAGGCGACCGCGCCGATCGAGGAGATCATGCCGGAGACCAGGGCGACGGTGGTCAGTACGGCGACGGCCGTCCAGCCCGCACCGTACACCAGGGTGCCGAGCAGGATCCCGAGGGCGCCGAAGAGCTGCGGCACGGCGATGTTGAACACCCGCATCCGGTAGGCGTCCGCGGTGTCCCCGATGACCCCGGACAGCGCACCCATCGACACCAGCGCGCCGTACCCGGGCCGGTCGGTGGCCGTGCCGACCGCGAGCGGCGCGGCCAGCGCCACCGAGGCCCGGGCGGCGGCGGCCCAGGGGACCGGCGCGGCCTTGGGGCGCAGGCTCGCGGTCAGCCAGCCGGGCGGGGTGAGCCGGGTGGCGGCGGGGCGGTGTGCCATAGGCCCAACGTACGGCGCGAAGGACGGGGCGCAACGCTGGGGAACTCGTTTCGGTTCACGTCCGGGTATGTCAATTCCCGAAACATACTCCGGCTTATGTCACTCTCCGAAACATAAAGCGAACCCCGAGGGGTCATCTGAACTGCGCGGATTTCCCTATTGGTAACCAGCCGTCGAGGGTTGACACCATTAGTTGGTCTAGTCCAACGTATGAGGGGCGCGGTTCGGCCGGGGCTGAGGCAGGGTGAGAGGCCGTGCCGGACGGACGAGTTGGCCCCCTGACGTGGCGGAACCTTGCACGGTCGGGGCCCGGGCGAGGCGGAGCGTATGCGGACGGCATGCGGTCCACGGGCTGAATTCCACGCACGGCCGGTGACGGGCCGTCGGCTCGCCGTGCCCGCACTGTGCGTCCAGGAAGCGCTGCGTCGACTACGAACCATGGAGTGACTGCCCATGCCGAGCCCTGACGGATATCTGCACCGAGCCGCCTCGGCGCGCCCCTACTTCAGCGAGGACGGGGAGAGCTACCTCGCGCGCACGGCGCTGCGCGAGGTCCGCAAGGAGCGCCCACTGCGGGTGCTCTCCGAGGAGGACTTCGCGTTCTGGCAGACCTACGGCTACATCGTGGTCAAGGAGGCCATCCCGGCCGAGGCCGCACGGCGCCTGCTCGACTTCGCCTGGGACTTCCAGGGCCTCTCGCCCGACCGCCCCGAGGACTGGTACCGCGAACGCGACTACCGCGACGAACTCGACCGGGAACTGCACATCTACGGCTTCGTCGAGGCCTACCACCACCAGCTGATCTGGGACAGCAGACAGGCCCGGCGGGTCTACGACGCCTTCGTCGACGTCTGGGACTGCGAGGAGCTCTGGGTCACCCTCGACCGGCTCAACCTCAACCCACCGAACATCCGCAGCCGCGACCGCGCGCTGATCGAGCCCACCGACCGGGGCTTCGACATCGAACTGCACTGGGACGTCGACACCACCCAGGGCATGCTGCCCCAGCGCGTCCAGGGCATCATCGCGCTCGACGACACCCGGCCCGACCACGGCGGCTTCCAGTGCGACCCGGAGCTGTTCCGCCGCTTCAACGAGTGGCAGGCCGCCCAGGCCGCCGACCGCGACCCGATCCGCCCGGACGTCGACCGCACCGAGTTCCCGGTGGTGCGGCCCGAGTTGAAGGCCGGTGACCTGCTGATCTGGAACGGCCTGCTCGCCCACGGCGTCGCCCGCAACACCTCCGAGAACGGCGTCCGCGCCGTGCAGTACCTGTCGATGATGCCCGCGCTGGAGGAGGCCGCGCAGATGCGCCGCTCCCGGGTGGAATCCTGGCGCACCCTCGCCACCCCGGACTGGAACCGCACCCTGGTCGGCGACGCAACCCGCCATGAGTCGCTGCGCTACGGGCCCGCCGAACTCACCGAACTCGGTGAGCGGCTGCTCGGACTGCGCTCCTGGCACGACCCGGATTCCACGGGCGACCGGCCCGCCCCGCAGCAGCCCGCCGAGTCCGCGGGGGAGCCGGCATGCGCGCCGTCTGCCTGACCCTGCCCACCAACCGCGAGTGCGCGGCCACCATCGCCGCGATCGGCGCCGAAGCCGCCTACGCCGCACGGCGGTTCGGCGTCCGGGTGCACCTGCTGATCCTGGACTCCGCCGACCCGGCCACCTACCGGCGGCACGCCGAGGCCGTCGCCGCGCTGCCCGCCGTCGGGTCCGGTGCCGCTTCCGGCACCGCGTTCGGGGCCGGGGAGGTGGTCGTCCACCACCTCGACGAGGCCGCCCAACGCGGCTTCCTGCGCGACGTGATCGAGCGCTCCGGCGCCGCCGGCCCGGACGGGCCGCTCGGCGACCAGCTGCTCGACCTGATGATCCCCGACGCCGTCTCCTACGGCGCCTGCACCAACCGGGCGTTCCTGCTCGCCGGCGCGCTCGGCTGCGCCTCCGTGCACCGCCGCGACTCCGACAGCGCGTACCAACTGCTCGACGGCGAACCGGTGTTCCCGATCGAGCACGAGCTCGCCACGCTCGGCCTCAAGGCGGCCGACGCGGCCGCCGCCGTCACCGAGGTCACCCTCGACCCGGTGCACACCGACAAGCCCGTCGCCCTGGTCGGCGGCTCCTTCGTCGGTGAACTCTCCGTCGACATCGGCGAGATCCGCGAACTCGACCCGGACGCCTACCACCAGGTCGTCGCGCTCTGGGCGCCCACCGGCGCGAGCGAGCAGGAACGCCGCGAACTCGTCGCCGACTCCTTCACCGGCGGCGGCACCGACCCGTTCCGCCACGACCGCGCCGTGCTCGACCTGCCCGACATCTGGCGGATCGACATGTGCAACGTCGCCCTCGACCACGAGGTCTACGACCGCGTCCCGTTGCCGCCCGCCACCGCCACCATCGGCAGCGACTACTTCCTGCTGCACCTCGTCCGCGACGCCACCCTGCCCGGCGTCGTCCACAACCGGCACATCGTCAACTACTACACCCCGGAACGGCGTACCGGCGCGGGCTTCACCGCCTACCAGCTGCGCTACGCCAAGTTCCTGCTCTCCATGCTCTACCTGTACCCGGTCTACTCCGAGATGGAGGCGGCCGGCGGGGCCCTCCTCGACGAGGCGAACCACATCCGCGCCGACGTCATCGCCGACTCCGCCCGCCGCAGCGCCGCGACGGACCGCGCGGAGAACCACCGACGGCTCGACGCGCTGGACCACTGCTACCGGCGACTCGGCGGGAAGTACGCCGAGTTCGCCGACCACCTGGCGCCCCAGCGGGCGCGTCTGCTCGACGAAGCGCAGGCGGACATCGAGGACTTCGCGCTGCTGATCGACGCGTGGGGCCCGCTCATGCGGGCGAGCAAGGCCACGCCCGCCGACCGGCTGCCGCGGTAGCCGCACCGGGAGCCATTCGTGATACGTCAGACCATCGCCCACCGCGCCCCGGCGCACCACACCACCGCCCACACCGGCGTCGCGCCCGACCCGGCCGCGCACGACCGGACGGCGATCCGCGCCGCCCTCGCCGCTGCCACCGACGACCGGATCATCTACGACCTCGACGGCATCGAGCGCCAGTACACCGACCTGATCGGCGAACTGCCCGACGTCGCCGTCCGGTTCGCCATGAAGGCCTGCCCGGTGGACGAGGTGCTCGGGCGCCTCGCCGCCCTCGGCTCCGGCTTCGACGCGGCCAGCCCCCAGGAGATCGCCCAGGCCCTGCGCACCGGGGTGAGCCCCGACCGCATCCACTACGGCAACACCATCAAGTCCGACCGCAACATCGCCGAGGCCTACCGACTGGGCGTGCGCGACTTCGCCACCGACAGCCTGGAGGACGTCGCCGCCATCGCCGAACATGCCCCCGGCTCCCGGGTGTTCTGCCGGGTCGCCACCTCGGGCGACGGCGCCCTGTGGGGCCTGAGCCGCAAGTTCGGCTGCTCGCCCGAGGACGCCCTGCGCGTCCTGGACGCCGCCCGCTCGGCCGGCCTCACCCCGTCCGGACTCTCCGTGCACGTCGGCTCCCAGCAGATGACCGCCGAAGCCTGGGGCGCCGCCGTGGACTCGCTCGCCGCCGTCCTGGAGGCGCTCAACTGGCGCGGCATCACCCCGCAGCGGATCAACCTCGGCGGCGGCCTGCCCGCCCTCGGCGTCCTGGACCGGCACGGCCGCCCGCTCGACCCGCCGCTGGACAAGATGTTCGCGGTCATCCGCGAGGGCATGGACCGGCTGCGCACCGTCAACGCCGCGCCGCTGGAGTTCCTGCTGGAGCCCGGCCGGCACCTGGTCGCCGACCACGGCGCCATCCGCGCCCACGTCGCCCGGCTCTCCTCCCGGCACCAGCTCGACGGCACCCGCGAGGACTGGCTCTTCCTGAGCTGCGGCAAGTTCAACGGCCTGTACGAGATGGACGAGCTCCAGTACCGGCTCGAATTCCCCACCCACCCCGGCGGCCAGTTCGTCAACGCCGTCGTCGCCGGCCCGACCTGCGACAGCGACGACGCGTACGCCCAGGAGGACGGCCTGGTCCGCGTCCCGCGCGCGATCGCCTCCGGCGAACCGGTCTGGATCCTTTCCTGCGGCGCCTACGCCACCGCCTACACCACCCAGGGGTTCAACGGCTTCGAGCCGCTGCCCTACACCTGCATCGGCGGGACCGGCGGCCCGGACGGAGACACCGGCAGATGACCGACCTCCGCATCCGGCTGCTCCAGGAGGACGACTGGGACGGCGTCGTCGCGCTGGAGGAGCGCGCCTACGCTGCCAGCGGCCTGTCCGAAGGCCGCGAGGCGCTGCGCTCCCGCCACCGCGCCTCGCCCGACACCTGCTTCGTCCTGGAGCACGCCGACGGCCTCGGCGGCTACCTGCTGGCCCTGCCCTATCCGCTGTTCCGGTGCCCGGACCTCAGCCGGGCCGAGGCCGGCGGGGTCCGCGCGACCAACATGCACCTCCACGACCTGGTCGTCGCCGAGGAGCTGCGCGGCCGCGGCCTGGCCCACCGGATGCTGCGCGGCCTGGAGGAGACCGCCCGGGCCCGCGGCTACCGCACCATGTCCCTGGTCGCCGTCCGCGGCTCGCAGGTGGTGTGGGCCCCACTGGGCTACCGCGCCCGCCCCGAGATCGGACTGCCCGGGAGCTACGGCCCCGAGGCGCTCTACATGGCGATGCCGCTGGGCCCGGCCGCTGCTTCTGTCGCCGTCCAGGCCCCGGCCGCCGTCCCGGCCGCCGTCCAGGCGTTGACCTCCTCCACCGACCCGTCCCCCGGGTTCCCACCCAGAGCCGAAGTGGGCTGATGCACATGTCCCCCGTTCGCGACGACTTCCGCCGGTCCCAACTGGCCATCGCCGCACTGTTCTTCCTGCTCGGATTCCAGTACGCGACCTGGGTCTCCCGGATCCCCGCGCTGAAGACCAGGCTCGACCTCGGCGAGGCCCAGATCGGCCTGCTGCTGATGACCTGCGGGGTCGGCGCCGCGGTGTCCTTCCCGCTGGTCGCGGTGCTGATGCGGCGGTTCGGCTCCCGCCTGCTGTCCGTGCTCTCCGCGCTCGCCCTCGGCGTCGTCCTGGTCGCCCTGTCCGTGGTGCCCGACTACCCGCTCACCCTGCTGGTGCTGTTCTGCGACGGCGTCGCCGTGGGCTGCCTGAACGTCGCGATGAACGCCCAGGGCGCGGCGCTGGAGGCCCGCTACGCGCGGACCACCATGTCCCGCCTGCACGCCACCTTCAGCGCCGGCTCGCTGCTCGCCGCGCTGCTCGCCTCCGGCGTCACCGCCTTCACCGGCACGCTCGCCGTGCACTTCGGGGTCGCCGCCGCGCTGCTCGCGGTGCTGGTCGTGGCCGCCCGGCCCGGACTGCTCACGGACGACGCGCCGGCCGCGGCGCAGGACGGGTCGGACCAGGAGCAGGCACCGGCCGCGAAGAAGGACCGCCGCCGCTTCGTCCTCCCGGCCGCGGCGACCCTCTGGATGGGCCTGGCGATGGTGTTCGGCACCGTCACCGAGGGCGCCATGAACGACTGGTCCGCGCTCTACCTCAAGGACGTCGTGAACGCCGGTGCCGGGCTCGCCCCGCTGGGCATCGCCGTCGTCTCGGTGATGATGGTGCTCGCCCGGATCTTCGCGGACGGCTGGCGCACCCGCTTCGGCGACGGCCGGATCGTGCGGACCGGCAGCCTGCTGGCCGGCGCCGGACTGGCCCTCGCGCTGCTCGTCGGCGGCGTCGTGCCGACCCTGATCGGCTTCGCCTGCGTCGGCCTCGGCGTCGCGGCGGTCACCCCGTGCGTCTACGTCGCCGCGGCCCGCCAGGGCTCGGACGCGCTCTCCCTGGTCGCCGCGATGGGCACCACCGGGCTGCTCGCCGGGCCCGCCGTGATCGGCTTCATCGCCGACGCCACCAGCCTGGTGTGGGGCATGGCCGCCGTCGCCGTCTCCGCCGCGGTCGTCTCGCTCTGCGCCACCCGGATCGGCTGGCCCGCCCCGGAGCCCCGCCCCGAGCCCCACCCCGAGCCCCTCGACGGCCGACTCGCCCCGGACGCCAGCTAGCTCCCCCCGCAGACCTCGCCCGGAACGCCGCGCCTGCCCCGTCGCGGCGTTCCGGGCGAGCCGCGTTCCGGACGGTGGACCGGGTCAGCCCGGCAGGTCCGCGCCCCCGGCGGCGACGTGCCGGGCGAGGCGCTCGCGCAGGGCGGTCAGCCGGGCGATCTCGGCGTCCAGGGCGGCGAGCCGGGCGGTGACCACGGGGGCGAAGGTCTCCAGGCCGGGGGAGTCCGAGCAGCGGCGCGGCGGCTCCTCGGTGAGCAGGTCCAGGCGGTGCGGGCGGCTGGCCAGGTCGTCGACGGTCAGCCCGACGGCCAGCAGCCGGCGGATCGCCCGCACCCGGGCGACCTCGATCGGCCCGTACTCGCGCTGGCCCGAGGCGGACCGGGCCGGCGGCGGCAGCAGCCCCCGCTGCTCGTAGAAGCGCAGTGCCCTGGGCGTGGTGCCCGCCGCTGCCGCCGCGTCCCCGATCCGCATGGCCGTTCCTCCTCGGTGCTATGCGAGGTCGACGATCGTCGCCCCGAAGGTGTCCCCGTCGAACAACCTCCGCAACGCCTGCGGCGCCTGGTCGATGCCCGCCACCCGCGTCGACGGGAAGACGATCTCGCCGGTGCGCAGCCAGCCGCCGAACCGCTGCCGCCACTCGGCCTCCAGGTCCGGTTGGTCCACGCCGGTGAAGCCGCGCAGGGTCAGGCCCAGCATGATCACCCGGAAGCTGTCCACGAGAGCCGGCGAACTGCCGCCCCGCCGCTCCGGCGCCAACTGCCCGGACAGCGCGCCGACCAGGGCGAACCGGGCCCCCGGCCGGGCCGCGTCGACGGCGGCCGTCAGCTGCTCCCCGCCGACCAGGTCCAGCAGCACGTCGACGCCCTCCGGCGCGGCCTCGGCCAGCTGCGCGGCGAACGGCCGCTCGCCGCGCACCAGTACCGCGTCGTAGCCGAGTTCGGCGGTGAGCCGCTTCGCCTTGGCGGGGGAGCCGGTGGTGCCGATCACCCGGGAGGCGCCCAGCAGCCGGGCGACCTGCCCGGCCAGCGTGCCGACCGCGCCCGCCGCGCCGGTCACCAGCACCACGTCCCCCGGGCGCACCCCGGCGCAGCGGGTCAGCCCGCCGTAGCCGGCCGTGCCGGGGGAGAGCAGCGCCACCGGGTCCGGGAACCCCGGGTCGACCGGAGTGAACCCTGCGGCGTCCGCGACCACGAGGTCCCGCCACCCCCGCAGGTGGGTGACCAGGTCGCCCGGCCGAAGGGGCCCGCCCGCCGGAGCGGCCAGCACCTCCCCGAGGGCCGGCCCGTACAGCGCGTCCCCGGGCCCGATCGCCGGCAACGGCGCCCCCGTGAGCTCGCCCCCGATCAGCGTGCGCAGGCCCGGGAAGACCAGGAAGGCCCGATTGCGGACGACCACCTCGCCCGTCCCCGGCGCCGGCAACGGCTCCTCCACCACCGCGAAGTCCCCGGGCCCGGGCAACCCGCCCGGCTCGGTGACCAACCGGACGACCCGGGCCGTCGTGGGCAGCGTCATCGCAGCACTCCTCCAGAACCGACGCGGCGGCCGATCCACCGCGGGTGCCCGGACGCTAACCCCTGACCCGTGCGTCAGGGGCAACCCCGCCGGCCCGGGAGGGTGTCCGACGGGGTGTGGGTGTGGGGGTCTTCTAGAGTCGCCTGCGGAACGACCGTAGGACCAGGCGACTGTGAGCCGAGCCGAGAGGGACGAGCACCATGAGTGAGCAGGCCGTCGAGCCCTACCAGCCCGTCGACGAGGACTGGCGGACCGCGCTGGCCGTCGTCGCGCACCCGGACGACATGGAGTACGGCGCCGCCGCGGCCGTCGCACGGTGGACGTCGCAGGGCAAGAAGGTCGTCTACGTGATGGTCACCAGCGGCGAGGCCGGGATCGACTCGATGGACCCCGAGGAGTGCGGGCCGCTGCGGGAGGCGGAACAGATCGCCTCGGCGCGGGTGGTCGGCGTCGACGTGGTCGAGTTCCTCGGGTACCCGGACGGGATGGTGGAGTACGGGCTGCCGCTGCGCCGCGACATCGCCCGGGCGGTGCGCCGGCACCGGCCGGACATCGTGATCACCAGCAACTTCCGGGAGACGTACGGCGGGACCGCCCCCAACCAGGCCGACCACATCGCGGTCGGGCGGGCCGCCCTGGACGCGGCTCGGGACGCCGGTAACCGGTGGGTGTTCCGGGAGTTGCTGGCCGAGGGCCACGAGCCGTGGAACGGCGTCCGGCAGGTGTGGGCGGCGGCCTCGCCGGAGTCGGGTCACGCGGTGGACACCACCGAGCACTTCGACCTGGGCGTGGCCTCGCTGGAGGAGCACAAGGCGTACCTGGCCGGGCTGGGCGGGCTGGGCGGGGCGATGGCGGACGCGCGCGAGTTCCTGGAGGGTGCCGGGCGGGGAGCGGGCGGCCGGCTCGGGGTGCGGTTCGCGGCGCCGTTCGAGGTGTTCCCGCTGCGCTGAGCCACCTGGCCACCCGGATGGGCCGGCTGCCCCCACGGCCCCGCTGCCCGGAACGCTCGCCGGGCTCGCGCCGCTGCTCACCACCCCGCCCGGGTGGGGTGCGGGGCGGCGGGGGAGTCGGTCAGCGGTCCGCCGGGCGGTGCTCGATGGCGCAGTCGGGGCCGGGGTAGATCAGACCTTCGTGGCCGTCCTCGAAGCGGACCATGTACGGCGGTTCGCCGTCGACGCCGCGCACCTCGACGATCTCTCCCTTCTGGTCCGTCATGCCCACCGACCTGCTGTGGATGTGGAGCTGGTCACCTACCGCTGCGTGCATGGTCTGCTCCTCGGGTCGTGGCGGCCGCCTCCGCGGCCGTTCCGCTTTCCACTGTGCTGCTGCGGCGACGGGCTCGCAACGGCGCGGGCGGGCGGGACACGGGGGCGGGGCGGGACCCGAGGGGCGGGCGGGGACCGGTCTCAGCCAACGGGCGGCTGCTCCGCGAGGTAGGCGCGGACCAGCCGCTTGCACTCCGCGATCAGCGCCGGATCGCCCTGCGGATCGCCGCGGAAGGCCAGCTTGAGCACCGCGTCGGCGGCCTCCAGGGCGACCCGCAGGGCGAGGGTGAGCGCCGCCGGGTCGCCGGTGGCGAACACCTCGCCGCCGAGCGCCTGGAGGCGCAGCGCGACGGCGGTGTTGTTGTCCACGCCCGGGTCGAGCAGGTGCCGGTCGTCCCGCAGCCCGGCGGGGGCGGTCGCGTCGGCGAGGCCGAAGTCGAGCTGGCCGAATCCGGGCACCGCGCGCTTCATCGCGACGAACTCCTCCACCGCGAGGTCGGTGAACCCGGCCGGGCCGAGGGGCGCGGCGGTCGCCAGCCGGTGGTCGAGCCGCTGGAGGTAGCGGTCGAGGTTGCGGCCGGCGAGGGCGGCCAGCAGGTCCTCCTTGCCGGCGAAGAACTGGTACAGGGTGCCGATCGGCACCTGGGCGCGCTGGGCGACCTGCTTCGTGGTGAGCGCGGTGGCGCCGACCTCGTCGAGCAGCCCGGCGCAGGCGTCGAGGATCCGGCCGTACCGCTCCTGGCTGCGCTGCTGGACCGGACGGCGCCTGGTCACGGGGCCCCGCCCGGCGCTCTCGTGACTCCTGGTGTCGCCGCTCATGACGTCACTGTGCCGCATCCGCTGTGCCAGCGGCGAATCACCGGGGCTCAATGGGTCCGGAGTTTCGGGTGGGGAACGAGTAGATCGGTGGCTGGAGCTGAACGTCACGGTGGCGGGAAGATGTCCAGGAGTCGGCGATGGTCTTGTGGTGGACACGAACAACGGTTCATACTCCTCAGCGGACTACCTTGCGTGATCAACTCGTGCCCTTTCGTGGTGAACGTGTGTCAGCTGTGGCGACGACGGACGAACCCGGCGCCACCCGAGGTCTGGATGATCCCGTGCGTTTCATAGAACCCGTTCAGGTCCCATCCGCCGTGCCCGACTGTGCGACCCGTCATCCGGAAGGAGGGGGCCGGTTCGGTGACGCAGACTTCCGGAGGGCGTGAAGCCCTAGACACCGAGCAACACCGCCAGTTCCTGGAATCCGGATACCTGGTCCTGCCCGGCCTGGTGCCGGAGCCGCTCGGGGCCAGGCTGGCCCCCGAGGTCGACCGCTGGGTGGACGAGGGCCTACGGGCCCGCTCGATCGCCGCCTGCACCGACCCCGCCCGGCACGGCCCGCCCCCGGTGCTGGAACTGGAACTGCCGGCCCACGGCGAACTCCTCACCCACCCACCGCTGTTACGGGCGCTGTCCGGTCTGATGGGGCCGTCCTTCGTCTTCCACCACCTGCACAGCGACCGCCAGGCCCCGGGGATCCCCGGCAAGGCCTGGCACCACGACTGCGAGCCCAACGACCGCGCCGACCCGTCGCTGCTGATGGTCCACGCGCTGCACTACCTCGGCGGCCTCGACGAGAAGGTCGGCAGCCTGGCCGTCCTGCCCGGCTCGCACCGGCGTACCGTCGGGAAGACGGCGTACGCCCACCACGGCACCGCCGAACTGCCCGGCGAGGTGGTCATCGACCGGCTGCCGCCCGGCTCCACGGTGCTTCTCAACTCGGCGCTGTTCCACACCCGCAGACCGGCGCCGGACGGCCCGGGCAGGCCCCGGTACTTCATCGACGCGTCCTACTGCCAGGTGGGGGCGCGCTGGCGCCCGGTGAAGCCGCACTGGCGGCTGATGCTCGCCCGGGCCCGTGAACTCGGCCTGGCGGAGGGCCGGTGGCCGGAGCTGTTCGCGGAACGGCACTTCACCGAGTACGTCGGAACCGCCTGACGGAACTGTTCGATCGGAACCGCCTGACCGGAACGCCCTGGCCGGAACAGCATGATCGGAACTGTCTGAGGAGCACCGCGTGGAGATCGTCACCGCCGTCGCCTACGCCGAGGTCCACCACGCCTACCTGCGGGACCACCCGGTGGAGCGCGCCCACGAGGCGAACAGCAACCGGGACGGCGAGGAGAACGTCGAACGCGCCGGCCGGATCCCCGGCGGCTGGTGGCGCGTCCGGCTCTCGCGCTCGGACGTCCTCGGCGTCGTCCTGCCCTGGCACCTGAGCGAGGGCGGCGCGCGCGAACTCGTGCCCCGCTCCGGCCTGACGGTGGCCGAGGCGGCCGAGCGCATCCGCTCCGACGAGGCCGCCTGGTCGGCCGCGAACCCGGTCTGCGCCGCCAAGCTCCGGCTGCTGCGGTGGGCCCCGTTCACCCCGGTCTACCTGAGCACCGGCGCGGTCGACCACCCCGACTACACGGACCTGCTGGTCCGGGAGGGACTGATCCACATCGACGGCCTGCACCGCATGCTGGCCTGGGAGCTGGCCGGACGCCTGCCCGACCGGCCGCGCCTGGACGCGTTCCTCGCGGGCGACCCCCTGGTCGTGGACCCGCACGCGACGGGGCCGGTCCGCGCCGGGCGGGCGGCCCGGACGGGAGGCGAGCCGGAGTGACCTTCGCGACGCAGCACGTCCGGTCCACGCCGTCCGCACCGTCCACGCCGTCCAACCGGGCCGCGTCGTCCGCCCGGTCGCTGTCCGGGTTCCTGTTACGGCTCGCCCGGGAGCACCCGGACCGGACCGCCCTGACCGACGGCGACCGCACCCTCGACTACCGCACCCTCGACGCCGCGGCCGGCCGGATCGCGGCCCGGCTGGCCGCGTCCGGCACCGGCCCGGGCGACCGGGTCGCCCTGCTCGGGCCCCGGGACGCCCGCATGCTGGTGCTGCTGCACGGCGTGCTGCGCTCGGGCGCGGCGGCGGTGATGGCCGACCCGGACTGGTCGGCGGCCGACCTCGCCCGGAGGCTGGCGGCCGTCCGGATCGGCCGGGTGCTCAGCACGGAGGCGGCCTTCCCAGGGCCGGAGGGCCATCCGGCCGAGGTGGTGGACGTCGACCGGCTGGCCGGGCCCGAGGGCCTGCCCGACGCGCCGGGCAGCGTGCCCGGTACGACCGGTGACCTCATGCCCGGCGGGGCCGAGGACCTCATGCTCTGCGGGGCCGAGGAGCTGATGTTCGGTGCGGCCGAGGACCCCGCGTACCTGTCCTTCACCTCGGGGTCGAGCGGCGAGCCCAAGGCGGTGGCCGTCACCCACGCCAACGCGGTGCACTACGCGCGGGCGCTGGCCGACCGGCTGGGCTTCACCGAGGCCGACGCCCCGTGCATCGCGCACGTCACCACGCTGGCCGCCGACCTCGGCCACACCGCCTGGCTGCTGGCCCTCGCGGTCGGCGGTTCGGTGCACGTGGTGCCGGACGGCGAGGTGCGCGACCCGGAGGCGTTCTGGGCGTCGCTGCGGCGCGCCGGGGTGTCCGTGCTGAAGACCACCCCCTCGCACCTGACCGTCCTGCTGGAGGGCCGGCCCGGCGACGCCCCGCCCCTGCACACCGTGCTGCTCGGCGGGGAGGCGCTGCCGCGCCCGTTCGCGGCCGCCCTGCTCGACACCGGCGTCACCGCCCGGCTGGTCAACCACTACGGCCCGACCGAGACGACCGTCGGCGCCACCTGCTTCCTCGCCGCGACCGCCCGCCAGCTGCCGGCCGAGGAGCCGACCGTCCCGATCGGCACCGGGATCGGCGAGGTGCGGCTCGCCCTGCTGGACGGCGACGGGCGGCCGGTGCCCGACGGCGCGGTGGGGGAGCTGCTGATTGGTGGCCGGGGCGTCAGCGCGGGTTATTTCGGCCGGCCCGCCGAGACGGCGCGCGGCTTCGTCCGCCACGACGGTGAACGCATGTACCGCACGGGCGACTTGTGTCGACGCCGGGCGGACGGGAGCCTGGTCTTCCTCGGCCGGGTGGACCGCCAGGTCAAGATCCGGGGCTATCGGGTCGACCTCGCCGAGATCGAGCGGGCGATGGACGACTTCCCGGGCGTCGCCCGGTCCGTGGTGCTGGTCCGGGAGACCGCCGTGGGGAACCAACTCCTGGCCGCCGTACGGTTGTCGGCCGACGGCGCCGGGCTGGCCGGGATCGGCTCCTACCTGCGCGACCGACTGCCCGGCTACTCCGTGCCGCAGCCGATCCTGACCCTGCCGGAGTTCCCGGTCGGGCCGAACGGCAAGCTCGACCGGGATCGGCTGGCCGAGCTGGTCGCCGAACTGGTCGAGGCCCGGGCGGAGTCGGGGCCCTCCTCGGACGGGGACGCGCTGGCCCGGTCGATCGCCGGGTTCTGGGCGGCCGCACTGGGCCTGCCCGGGGTCGGGCCGCACACCGACGTGCTGGACCTCGGCGGGGACTCCATCCTCGCCATGCGCACCGTCGCCTTCCTGCGCCGGTCGGGCCTGCGCGTCCACTACGACGACTTCTACCGGCACCCGACCGCGCACGGCCTGGCCGCAGCCGCCGCAGCCGTACCGGTTCCGGCCTCCGCTCCGGCCGGGCGGACCGGAAGCGGCGACCGGGGGAGTCAACTCGCCCCCGCGCAGCGGTGGCTGTACCTCCAGCGGTCCGTCGACGACCTGCGGCACTGGAACCAGTCCGTCCTGCTGCGCTGCCGGACGGCCGTCGACCCGGCCGCGCTCTCGGCCGCGCTCGCGGCCGTCCTGGAACGCCACCCGGCGCTGCGGCGGCCCGTCTCGCCGGAGGGCTACGACGCACCCCGGCCGGTGGCCGACCTCGACCCGCTGTCCTTCTCCCGGATCCCGCGCGGGACGGCCCCGATCGCCGAGACCGTCGCCGGGGTCTGCACCGAACTCCACCGCAGCCTGGACCCGTTGGCCGGCCGGCTGCTGCGCGCCCACCTGTTCACCGGCCCGCCCGGCACCGACGACCGGCTCGCCCTGATCGCGCACCACCTGGTGGTCGACGGGCTGTCCTGGCGCATCCTGCTGGACGACCTCGCCCACGCCTACCGGGCGGTGCTCGACCAGAAGCCGGCCGACCTGCCGCCGACCCCGGACTTCTACCAGTGGGCCGCTGCCGCGCCGCCGCCCCCGGCACCGGTGTCGCCTTCTCCGGCGTCCGCGCCGGCGTCCGCACCGGAGTCCGCGGTCCGCGCGCAGCCGGCGGCCGTCGGCTGGACGCTCGACGAGGACGGCACCGCTCGGCTGGTCGGCCGCCACGGCGGCGGGACCGGCCTGGAGGCCTTCCTACTGGCCGCCTTCGCCGACGCCGTGACCGGCTGGAGCGGCCACCCGCGGCTGCCCGTCGAGGTGGAGACCCACGGCCGGGACACCGCCGGCGATCCGGGCGAATTCCTGGACACCGTCGGCTGGTTCACCGCCGTCAAGCGGCTGGTGGTCGAGGCGTCGGCCGGCCCCGAGGGGGCCGCTCAGCGCCTGCGCGAGGCCCCCGTCCAGGCGATGGACGCGCCCGGCACCCGCCCCGCCGCCGGGTTCAACTTCCTCGGCACCTTCCGGCTGCCCGACGAGCCCGCACTGGACTGGACCGTCGCGGACGAGCAGGCCGGAGTGGCCCGTTGCACCGGCGGAGACCCGCTGTACGACCTGCGGCTCACCGCCCGCATCGTGGAGAACCGGCTGGTCGCCGACCTGGTGTACGGGTGGCCCGGTCTGCCGCACCCCGCCGCCGAGCGGATCGTCGCCGCGTTCGCCGGGACGGTGGCCGCCGAGGCCGGTGTCGGTGCCGGTACCGCCACCCGTCCCGTCCGGGCGCCGCTGTCGACCTCCGGCCAGCTGCTCCACCCCGGCACCCGGGCACCCGCCGTACCGGCGGCCCGCACCACGGTGCGCGAACCCGCCCGGGTACTGCTCACCGGCGCCACCGGCTACCTGGGGCGGCACCTGCTCGACGCCTTCGTCCAGCGGGGCGCCCACGTCACCTGCTTGGTCCGGGCCGAGCACGACGCCGGCGCCGTCCGGCGGTTGGGCGCGGGCGCCGACGACGGCCGGATCCAGGTCGTCGCCGGGGACATCGACCGGGAGGGGCTGGGCCTGTCCCCGGCCGGACTGGCGTGGGCCCGGGGCGCGCAGCTCGTCGTGCACGCCGCCGCGGACGTCCGGCTGGTGGCCTCGCCCGACGACCTGGAGCGGACCAACCACACCGCGGTGCGGCGGCTGCTCGGCTGGATCGACGAGCACGCCCCGGCGGCCCGCGTCCACCACGTCTCCACGCTCGCCGTCGCGGGCGGCGTGGACGGCCCGCCCCGCCGCTTCAGCGAGGCCGACCTGCGGATCGGCCAGCACTTCCGCACCCCGTACGAGCGGACCAAGTTCGCCGCCGAGCAGACCGTCCGCGCCTGGGCGGCCACCGGGCGGGCCGCCTACCTGTACCGCAGCGGCCACATCGCGGCGCACAGCCGGACCGGCGCCTTCCAGGCCAACATCGGCGACAACCGGATCTACCAGCTGATCCGCGGCTACCTGCTGGCCGGCGCCGCCCCGCGCCGGCCGCGCACCACCTACGCGTTCTCCTACGTCGACACCGTGGCCGCCGGGATCGCCGCGATCGCGCTGGACCCGTACGCCGCGCCCGGCGCCTACCACGTCGAGAGCCCGCACGAGACGCCGCACGACGAGCTCGTCCGCTGGCTCGCCGGCCACGGCCACCCCGTCCGGCTCACCGACGACGAGGCCTTCGCGGCGGCGATCGCCCGGGCCGAACGCGACCACCCGACGGCGGCGGGGCTGGCCGCCGCGTGGTCCCTCCAGGAGGAGCGCAACGTCCTCGTGGACCGCGCGTACACCACCTCCGTGCTGGACCGGCTGGGCGTCCGGTTCGCCGAGCCCACCTCGCAGTGGTGGTCGGCCGCGCTCACCCGGGCCGCCGAGGCCGGCTACCTGCCGCCCGTCGCACCGCCGCACTGACTCCCGTCCGCCGCACTGACTCCCGTGCGTAGGACCGACCCCCGTCCGCCGTACCGACCCGTCCGCCGCGCCGGCGCCCCGTGAGCCGCGCCCCCACCGACCCGTACCCCCAGACCCATGGAAGGCGGACCTCGTGTCCCAGCTCTCCCCGGTGCTCAAGCAGGCCACCCCCGTCGTCGCCACCCGCGGCGAAGGACTCCACCTCTTCGACGCCGACGGCCGCCGCTACCTCGACTTCACCTCCGGCGTGGGGGTGACCAGCACCGGCCACTGCCACCCGCGCGTGGTGGAGGCGGTGCGCGAGCAGGCCGGCCGGCTGATCCACGGCCAGTACACCACCGTGCTGCACGACCCCCTGCTCACCCTCACCGAGCGGCTCGGCGAGGTGCTGCCGCCCGGCCTGGACTCGCTGTTCTACGCCACCGCCGGCACCGAGGCGGTGGAGGCGGCGCTGCGGCTCGCCCGGCACGCCACCGGCCGGCAGAACGTGATCGTCTTCGAGGGCTCCTTCCACGGCCGCACCATGGGCGCGGCCGCGCTCACCACGGCCGGCAGCCGCTTCCGCGCGGGCATCGGCCCGGTGATGCCCGGTGTCGCGGTGGCGCCGTTCCCCGACGCCTTCCGGCTCGGTCTGAGCCTCGGGCTGAGCGAGGCGCAGGCCGTGGAGCACGCCCTGCGCGGACTCGACCAGGTGCTCGCGACCGTCAGCGCCCCCTCCGAGACCGCCGCGATGTTCGTCGAACCGGTGCTCGGCGAGGGAGGCTACGTGCCCGCGCCCGCCGGGTTCCTCGCCGGGCTGCGCGAGCGCGCGGACCGGCACGGCATCCTGCTGGTCGTCGACGAGATCCAGACGGGCTTCGGCCGCACCGGCCGGTTCTGGGCCCACCTGCACCACGAGGGCGTGGTGCCCGACGTCCTGATCACGGCCAAGGGCCTGGCCAGTGGCTTCCCGCTGTCCGCGATCGCCGCGCCGACCGACCTGATGCGGCGGGCCCGGCCCGGCTCGCAGGGCGGCACCTACGGCGGCAACCCGGTGGCCTGCGCCGCCGCGCTGGCCACGCTGGACGTCATCCGGGACGAGCAGCTGGTCGACAACGCCGCCGAACAGGGATCGCGGCTGCTGGACGGCCTGCGGGCGGTCGCCGCCGGAGCGCCGGGCGTCGCCGACGTCCGGGGCCTCGGGCTGATGATCGGCAACGAGTTCTGCCACCCGGACGGCTCTCCGGACCCGGACACCGCCAAGCGCGCCCAGCAGGCGGCGGCCGACCTCGGCCTGCTGCTGCTGATCTGCGGTATCCACCTGAACGTGGTCAGGATGATCCCGGCCCTGACCGTCACGGCCGGGCAGGTCGACGAGGCGCTGGCGCTCTGGTCCAAGGCGGTGGCGGCGGCCGCCGCCCAGCGGTAGAGAGGAGTGGTTCCGCACATGTACGACGACACGGTGTCCGAAATCGGCTGGAGCAGCGAGGAGTTGGAGGCGCGGCGGGAGCAGTGGTCGCTCCCGCTCGACGAGGGCGAGCGACAACTGCTCTGGGCGGACGCGCGGGCCGGGCGGTGGGGCGCGGCCGAGCCGGTCCGGGCGAAGCTGCGCGCGCTCGTCCAGGGCGGTGCCCGTTCCGTCGGCGTCGCCCACGTCACCGGGCTGATGGATCCGACCGCCCCGGAGGAGGAGGTCGCGGCGGCCCTGTCGTTCCTGCTGCGGGACTTCGGCGAGATCGTCCCGCAGAACGGGCGCGGCGACCTCACCCAGGTGCTGCACGACCAGGACGGCGACGGCAACACCGAGCTCGGATTCCACTGCGACACCTGCGACCTGCTCGTCCTGCTCTGCATCCAACCCGCCTACAACGGTGGAGGGTTGACCAAGCTGGCGAGTGCGCGGCACGTCTACGACCTGATCAAGCGGGAGCGGCCGGACGCCCTCGCCACCCTCACCGAGGACTGGACCTTCGACCGGACCGGTCGGGCCGGGCCCCAGGTCGTGGTCTCCCCGATCCTCTACACCCAGAAGGACGGGACCATCGCCTGCTACTACCAGACCCGCACCGTCCGCTCGTCCCCCGACCGCGGCGGCCCGCCGCTGACGGACCGCCAGTGGGACGCGCTCGGTGTGCTCGACGAGGTGCTCTACCGGCCCGAGATCGCCTTCGGCCTCCCGATGGCCGCCGGAGACCTGCTGATCATCCGCAACAGCCGGGTCCTGCACGGGCGTTCGGCCTACGTGGACGAGCCTGCGCCGAACTCCCGGCGGATGCTGCGGATCTGGATGAACACGGAGGACATGTGACCGGGAGCGTACAGGCGCCGCACGGGCGGACGGCCGTCGTCACGGGCGGCGGCAGCGGGCTCGGCCGGGCCGTGTCCCTGGCCCTGCTGGGCGCAGGCTGGTCCGTCGCGCTGGCCGGGCGACGCAAGGACGCCCTCCAGGAGACCATCGCCCTCGCGGAGGTCGACCCCGCCCGGGTGCTGGCCGTCCCGACCGACATCCGCCAACCGGAGGAGGTCGCGGCCCTGTTCGACGCCGTCCGCGACCGCTTCGGCCGGGTCGACCTGCTGTTCAACAACGCCGGCGCCGCCGCCCCGCGCCGACCCATCACCGAGACCCCGTTCGAGGACTGGAACCGCGTCCTGGACACCATCGTCACCGGGGGCTTCCTCTGCGCTCGTGAGGCCTTCCGGGTGATGAGCACCCAGTCCCCGCAGGGCGGGCGCATCATCAACAACGGCGCGCCCTCCGCCCACGTCCCGCGGCCCAACTCCATCGCCTACACGGCCGCCAAGCACGCCGTCCTCGGCCTCACCAAGGTGCTCTCCCTGGACGGCCGCGCGCACGGCATCGCGGTCGGCCAGATCGACGTCGGCAACGTCACCCCGGTCGACGGCGGCCCGCAGCCCGCCGCCATGCAGGCGGACGGCACGATGGCGGTCGAGGCGACCATCCCGGTGGAACGCTTCACCGAGGCCGTCCTGCTGATGGCCTCGATGCCGCCGGACACCAACGTCCAGTCCCTGACCGTCCTGCCCACCACCATGCCGTACATCGGGAGGGGCTGAACCGTGCTGGTCAGCGCACGCTGCTTCGACGAGTACCGCGCGATGTTCGCGCTCACCGACGGCGACCTCGCCCCCGGCCGGCGCATCCTGGACTGCCCGGGCGGCGCGGCCAGCTTCACGGCCGAGGCCGGCCGGCGCGGCATCGACGCGGTGGCCGTCGACCGCGAGTACGCCCGCCACCGGGAGGACCTCGGCGTCCTCGTCGAACGGGAGACCCGGCACAAGCGCGACCAACTGGTCCGAGAGGCATCGGACTTCGTCTGGACGTGGTACGGCGACCCCGACCGCCTCACCCGGCAGTGGATCGCCAACGCCCGCGACTTCCAGGCCGACATCGCCGCCCGCCCGGACCGCTACGTCGCCGGCTCACTGCCCGAACTCCCGTTCGCCGACGACTCCTTCGACCTGGTCCTCAGCTCGCACCTGCTCTTCTCGTACGGCAACCGGCTGGACGGGGACTTCCACCTGGCGGCCCTCCTGGAACTCGCCCGGATCGCCCGCCGCGAAGTCCGGCTCTTCCCCGTCATGGTGTACGACACCGGCGTCCGCTACGGGGAGCTGGACGGGCTGCGCCAACACCTGGACGTCCTCGGGATCACGAGCCGCGTGGAGCGGGTGGACTACGAATTCCAGCCCGGTGACAACGAGTTGCTCGTGCTGTCGTGCGCCGACTACCGGCCGCTGGCGCGGACCGGGGCCGGAGCGCCGGGAGCCGACGCGTCGGTGCCGAGCGCCGCCGACCCGGTGCGGTGGCGGCACCGGGAGAACCCCTGACCTCAGGCCTGAGCCCTGCCCGTGCCCCTGGCCCTGACCGACGCCGACTCCGCGTCGGTCAGGGCCAGGGGCCTGGGGGGGGGGGGGGGGGAGGGACAGGGGAAACAGCCAACGAGGCGGAGCCGGCAGGGGTGAGGCTACAGGTGGGAGCGAAGATCTACCCCAGCTCCCCTCACCCCGCCTGC